>CALUSB010000018.1 GCA_944323335.1 Candidatus Gastranaerophilales bacterium | reverse complement strand
CCACAGGAGCATAGCGTAAGCCGGTGCTCCCAATGACGGCGGCGACGAGCCGGCGTAATGGAGCACTACGAAAGCGACGTAAGAGTTTTGGAACAAAACTCCACAGGAGCATAGCGTAAGCCAGAGTGAGCCTAAGGGCTTGCGATGAGCAAGACCGCAGGCGCAACTGTTGATAGGCGCACAAGATAGTAAACTTACTACGCCAAACTCTCAAGTGCGGCTATTTTCATTGCAGCAGTGTCCGGAGTTTGACCCGTCCAAATTTCAAATGCCTTTTCTGCCTGATACACCAACATATCAAGCCCGCCAACATAGCGCTTACCGCAAAATTCAGCATGTTTTATAAGGCGCGTTTTAACAGGGTTATAGACAATATCATAAACTAAAACATCATCATCAAGCCCTTTTATCACTTCAAAGTCAATGGGCGAAGCTCCCTCAAGAAAGTTTTTCATACCAACGGGAGTAGTATTTACAAGGATTTTACAACCCTTTAAGTTCTCAAGCAAGGAATATGGTTTAAGTTCTATTTTTGTTTTAGGAAATTTCTGTCTTAAAACTTCGACATGAGGGTGTGAGTCGATAACATTTCTTGAATAAAAAGTTATTTCTTTTACTCCAAGGCTTACAAGCCCCGCGCAAATTGCTCTTGCAGCTCCACCTGTTCCAAGAACAACGGCATTTTTGTCTTTTAAATTTGTTTTAACATCATCGGGTATTGCTTTTACAAACCCGTAAATATCGGTGTTTGAGCCCTCAAGATTTTTGTCTTCCGTAATTTTTACGGTATTAACCGAGCCTATAAGGTTTGCATTTGTATCAAACTTGCTTAAGAAAAGCGTTATGGGTACTTTGTGAGGTATAGTAACATTAAACCCGTGGTAGCCCTCAACTTTTAGCCTTTTTATCCTTGTAATAAGATTCTCGGGCTCAGTCGGCAAAACATCATAAGTTCCCGCCAAACCGCAGCTTTTAAGTGCAGTTTCCTGAATTACTTTGCTCATAGAATGAGAAAGAGGGTAACCTATTATTGCAAGTTTGTAGCTGTCAGTCATTAAACATCCTCATCCATAGGTCTTGAGTACTTACATTCTTTGTTTGAGCAGTCGATTTTATTACCGCGTTTTAAGAATTTTTTCACAAGCAAGCTGCCGCACTCGGGGCACTTTTCGCCTGTTGGTTCTGCCCAGACAACAAAGTTGCAGTCAGGATATTTTGAACATCCCCAGAACAACTTACCGTATCTTGACTTTCTTTGTATTAACTCGCCGTCTCTGCCTTCTTCTTGGCATTTCGGACATTTAACACCCGAAGATACGACAATACCTTTTCTCGCTTTGCAGTTTTCATTTAGGCATTGGTAATATTTTCCGTACGGCCCTGTTTTTATAACGGTTTGAGAGCCGCATTTTTCGCATTTATAATCCGTAGGCTCATCCTGCGGAGGCTCTTTTGCCTGACCATCAAGCGGAAGAGCGGTCTTACACTCAGGATACCCTGAACATGCCAAAAACTGTTTGCCGTATCTGCTTGTTTTAACAACCATTTTTTTGCCGCAATTGGGGCATTTTACCTCAGATTCTATGACAACATTTTCCATATTAGCCTTAGCATCATCAACCGTTTTTGAAAAGGGCTTCCAAAAGTCTTTTAGAACCTTAACCGACTGAGCTTTGTCTTCTGCTATATCATCCAGTTTAAGCTCCATTGAGGCCGTAAATTTATAGTCCATAATATCACTGAAGTGCTTCACAAGCTGAGCACAAACCGTGCGTCCAAGTATGGTCGGCTTAAGCGCCTTATCGAGTTTTTCCACATAGCCTCTTTGCTGAATCTTAGTAATAATCGGAGCATAAGTAGAGGGTCGGCCTATACCGTATTCTTCAAGGGCTTTTACAAGACTTGCCTCTGAATACCTTGGCGGAGGCTGAGTAAAGTGTTGTTCGGGATTGAGTTTAACAAGCTTAAGTTCATCTCCCGCTTCAAGTTCGGGGAACTTTTGGATTACTTCTTCCTCATCATCATGATAAACTTTCAAAAAGCCGTCAAAAACGACTTTTGAAGAGCCGATTTTAAAGATATAATCTTTTGCTTGTATATCAACCGTCAGATTTTTCACTTGCGCATTTGACATTTGTGACGCCATAAATCTCGACCATATAAGCTTATATAGCTTATACTGTTCAGAGGTTAGATATTTTTTTATGCTCTCCGGAGTTTTTTCAACATATGAGGGTCTTATCGCCTCGTGAGCGTCTTGGACATTTTTCTTTTTAGATTTAGCATAATCATTTGGTGTAGCAGGGTAGTATTTTTCACCAAAATTATATGTAATATATTCCTTTGCTGCAGCTTGAGCATCGTCTGAAATTCTGACAGAGTCTGTTCTCATATAGGTAATTAAACCCACTGCGCCCTCTTCGCCTAGCTCAATACCCTCATAGAGTTTTTGTGCTATTTGCATGGTTTTTGAAACGCCATAACCCAATTTTGAGCTTGCTTCCCTTTGAAGAGTTGACGTTATAAAAGGTGCCTGAGGTTTTCTTTGAGAATCGCGCGGTGTAATTTTTACAACCTTGTATTTTGCGCCCTCAAGGTCTTTTAGAATTTTATCTATTTCTTCTTTGTTTTTTATCTCAAGCTTTTCGTCTTTGTCTTTTTCATTTACTTTTCTTGCAAGCTGAGCTTCAAATTCGAAATTATTTTTGGATAATACAGCGCCCAAGCTCCAGTACTCAACGGGCACAAAGGCTTCAATTTCATCCTCACGCTCACAAATCATTCTAAGCGCAACGGATTGAACACGACCTGCAGAGAGCCTGTAGTTACGAAGTTTTTCCCACAAAATAGGACTTATTTTAAAACCTACAAGCTTATCAAGTATCTGGCGGGTTTGCTGCGCTTGAACCTTGAGCATATCAATCTGCCCGTAGTTTTCAACCGCTTCTTTTATTGCCTTAGGTGTAATTTCATTAAAAACAATTCTAAAGACATTGTCTTTGGGCACTTTTAATACTTGGCTTACATGCCAGGCTATAGCCTCTCCCTCGCGGTCAGGGTCGGATGCCAGATACACTCTGTCAACTGTTTTTGCAATTTTATTGAGGTTATCTACAACTTTTTTCTTCTCGGGAATTATCTCAAAAGTAGGTTTAAAGTCATTGTCTATATCAAAACCAAGACCCTTTGAGGGCAAATCTCTAATGTGACCCATAGAAGCTTCTATTATATAGTTGTTGCCCAAAATCTTTTTTATGGTTTTTGATTTTGCAGGTGACTCAACTATTACAAGGGCTTTGTTATTTTCTTTTTTTGTGGTTTTTGCCGCCATTAATTCTCTCTTTAATTTGAAATATAATATTTAGTATTAGTCTGTTTAATTAAACCCTTTAATTCCATGCCTGTCAAGCAGACCATAAGCTCAGAATCATCAACATCAAGTTTTAAAGACAACGCATCAAAACTCATAGGTTCAATTTGTATTGTATCAAAAATATTTTTTTCTATGCCCGTAAGTTTTATTTGCGTTTCATCCTGATTAAAATCCCACCCCAAACACTCAAAAACATCTTGAGCAGATGTAATGACACTTGCGCCGTTTTTTATAAGGTGATAAATTCCCTCACAGTTTGGATTAGAGATTAACCCCGGTATACACATTAATTCTCTGTTTTGCTCAAGCGTATAATTTGCACTAATCATAGCGCCGCTTTTTTTAGCAGCCTCAGCTACAATTGTACCAAAAGAAAGCCCTGTCACTATTCTGTTTCTCGCGGGAAAATTATAAGAAACAGGAGGTGTTGAGGGCGGATATTCGCTAAATATTACTCCTGCGCCCTCATAAATTTCTCTGTACAAGTCCTTATTTGATGAGGGGTATTCAAAATCAAGCCCCGAGCCTATTATAGCTATTGTTTTTAAGTTATTTTTTATGGCGCACTCATGAGCCTTAGCATCTATTCCGTAAGCAAGCCCCGAAACAATTGTGACATCGGTATTTTTCATACCGGAAATTATTGATGCCAGTGATTCTTTAGCGTTATTGCTTGCCTTTCTTGAACCAACTACAGCTATTGTTGAGTTAAAATTAATACCCGAAAGTTCACCCTTATAATAAAGCGCCAAAGGGTAATCTGCAATTTGTTTTAATAATTCAGGGTATTTTTCATCGTCGTATTTTAAAATTTTATATCCCTTTTTAAGAGCATTTTCAAGCTCCAAATCGGGGTTAATTTTTTCTTTTTTAGACAAAAAAGTTTTTGGTATTTTAACGTCGGGATTATTTATACTAAACTCCTCAATATCGGCTTTTTTAGAATTCCAAAAAAGCTCAATATCACAGTTGAAAAATTCAAACAATCTTGCTTTAAAATAAGGAGAAACACCCTCCAGCGCAAGAGAGGCGCAGTAATATTTAGTATTATCCGACTTAAACATTCTCTGCTGCATTTTTAGCGTTTTTCCTAAATTGCATAAGTTCTTTTTGAACTGCAGAATGGTTATAAGTTAAAGTCTGCGGGTAATTAAGCGCAAGCTCAAGGTTTTTTGCGTAGAGTTCATAGTTTTTTATTTTTTCATAAATTTTTGCCGCAAAATAATAAAAATCCCCGTTATGTCCGAATTGTTTTAATACTGCCGCAACAAATCTGAGCGCCTGTTTTTCATCCCCGCTGTTAATATAAATATTTGCAAGCAATTTGCAAGCATCGATATCTTTTTTATTTTTTTCAATTGTTTTTCTTAGCATTAAAATGGCATTTTTGGCGTCATTTCTTTCCCAGTATATTTGAGCAATATTATAATAAGCCCAGGAATAATCGGGCGAAAGCTCAATTACCTTTGAATACTCTTCAAAAGCTTTATCAACTTGCCCTGTTTTTTTATACTGTTGAGCAAGATGAAAATGTGCAAAATAGTCACTGTAATTATTTACTATTGCTTTTTTAAAACACTTAATAGCCTTGTCGCTCTCGCCTCTTTTAGCATACAAGACACCTATTGAAAAGAAAGCGTTTGAGTCATCGCTTTTTATACAGATTACTTTTTTTAAATTTAAAATTGCCTCATCATCAAGTCCGTTAGCCTCGCATGCAAGCGCAAGGTTGTATAAAAAATCAGGGTCGTCACCTTTTAATTCTACTGCTTTTTTATAGGCATTTAGAGCGTATTTAGGGTGTTTTAGTTTCTCCCAGCATATACCTGCATTAAAATACAGATTTGCATCGTTTGGAAAAACCCCTATGAGGTAACTAAGGTGCTTCATTGCCACTTGGTCAAAACCCAAATCAAGGCACAAAACGGCAAGCTCCCTGCGAGCTTGAAAATTCGTAGGGTCATTTTCAATGGTTTTTTTTAAATTTTCAAACCTTTGAATATCATTCATCGTCGTTTTGCATTTGAGCATCCAAATCTAATATGGTGCTGCCGTCCTCATCTGTTGTAATTACAGGAGTTTGCTCCTCTTGTTCGGATTCTTCATCATCAACATCTTGGATAATTTTTTCTATTACAAGTTGAGCCATATCCAGTGCTACTTTTTGTTTTGTCTCAGCTGAGCACTTCTCAAGCATTTGTATCGCGGTTCTTACTGTTGAATCAATGTCATACCAGCGTCTTTGACCTCTTTGAATTCTTCCGTCTTCAACCGCATTCATGATATCTTCTACATTTTCATACTTGTGGTCATGAATGTTATGCTCGATTATTACCTTAATCAAATTAAGCGCTACGGCTATTTGACTCGGCTCATCCGAAGTTGAAAGAGTTCGCATAGACATGGAAAGAACAGGGTCTTTGTCATACCAGCGTGAAAAATGTTCGTTCATTACTTCTCCTTTATATTAACTGTTTTTATAAATTACTCCATAATCGCCCTTAGGGTATTCCCAGTCTATAGCATTCAGAGGGCAAGCTATGCGGCAAGCACCGCACTCCAGACAATTTTCGTATTCGACTTCAATCTCGTTTGTGTCTTCATTATACGAATACACTTTTGCCGGACAGATATGTGTACAACAGCGGCTTTCACAGTTGCGGCACAAATCCTGATTAACCTTTAGATGTGGCTTTCTGCAACAATTATACTTTATTGTTGTCAATTTGTCCTCTATTGATTTTTTATTTTCTTCACTGCTCATTTTAAAACCCCGAAAACGCTTGACACAAAGGCGCAAAAGTCCTCAAAAAGCTCTCTTAATTTTCTCTGTTTTACAAAATCTGAAATAAATTTCCTAAACTCATCTCTTTTCGGCTTGCAGCTTGCGCCCGTGAATATCCTAAAAAACTCTGCAGCTTTTTTAGGATAATAATTCATCAAAGAATCGCTTCTGCGGTAGAGATTTTCAATAACATCTTTGTAAGATTTTAAATCTTTTAAAATAAAAGAGCGCTTTAGTTTTTTCTCATAAACTTTTAGCGTAGACTCATCGTAGTTATTTATCTTAAGGGCTAAAAGCGCTGTTTCGCCTGCGTATTTTCCGCTCATAAGGGCAAAATTTGTCCCCTCAAAGTGTACGCCGTTTACAAAACCTGCAGCATCTCCCACAAGCATAACCCCGCTATCATAGAGTTTTGGCAGCTTCTTGTATCCGCCCTCGGGGATTAAATGAGCACTATACTCTAACATTTCAGAACCGTCAATTAAAGGTTTTACAACAGGGTGCTCTTTTAATCTTTCAAGCAAATCAGAGGGATTAAGCCCAAGAGTACTTAAATCATCTAAATTTACACCAAGTCCTATGGATAGCGAATCAAGATAAGTATACATAAAACCAAGTGCAAAAGGAGCTTCCTTGAGCCTTAGTCCGCCTATAAAATTTCTCGCTGCGCCTTGCTGAGAACCTTTTTTAAGATTGAAACGCTCTTCAATAATTTCTCTTGAGAGCTTATGAGTTTCTTTAACGCTTAAAATCATATCAAGCGGGTCATAGTCTTGTCTCAAACCTGCTTCTTTTGCTAAAAGAGAATTAACGCCGTCTGCTACAATTACAACATCGGCATAAATTTCTTCAAGTTCGCTTTCAATACCGCAGACTCTGTCTTCCTTTATTATGAGATGTTTTACTAAAGTAGACGGAGCAAAATAAACACCCGCATCTTTTGCCTTTTGAACAAGCCAAGAGTCAAATTTTGAACGGTAAATACTGGCACTTTTATTTTCATTTGGAAAATCACAAGAAACATTAACACTTGTATCATCACCCAAAAGCGACCAAGTGTGACTGTTTATAAATCTTTCATACGGTGCTTCCTGCCAACAGTCAGGGAAGAGGTCTTTTATAGCACTTAAAAATACTGCTCCGCCTATCATATTTTTTGTACCTGCAGCACCTGAGCGCTCAACAAGCAAAACTTTTGCCCCGCCCCTTGCAACGGTAATAGCGGCGGCAACTCCTGCGGGGCCTGCGCCTACTACTATCACATCAAATTTTTGTACTTCTTTATCCTCCATAGCACAATTATACAGACTTTATTAAACACTGACAACGATTTAATAAGTAAATCAAGAGAGTGATTTACTTTTTTTATTTTTTTAAAGCATGTTTTTTTTGTTTGTGCTAAATTAAGCGTATTATGAAAACAGTTGATGAAATTAGAGAAGATTTTTTAAGTTTTTTTGAGAAAAAACACAATTCAAAAAGAGTGAAAAGCTCTTCACTTATACCTGATAATCCGACAATACTTTTAACTACGGCAGGTATGGTGCAGTTTATACCATATTTTTTGGGATTGGAAAAATTCCCCTACGACCCGCCAAGAGCTACATCTTGCCAAAAATGTGCAAGAGCCGGCGGTAAGGATTCCGACATAGAAAACGTAGGCAGAACACCTCGCCATCATACTTTCTTTGAAATGCTCGGAAACTTCAGCTTTGGTGATTATTTCAAAGAAGAAGTTATACCTTGGTCATGGGATTTTGTAACCAACTACTTAAAGCTTGATAAAAACAGACTTTGGATAACAATTTATGAGGACGATGATGAAGCGGGAGAAATCTGGCAAAAAGTCGGCGTTCCTAAAGAAAGAATTATAAAAAAAGGCAAAAAAGACAACTTTTGGGGCCCTGTCGGCACTTCAGGCTCTTGCGGGCCATGCAGTGAAATTCACTATGACTTGGGCGAACATCTGAAATGCTCTGATGACTGTTCAATTGCAACTTGCGAATGCAACAGATGGGTTGAAATTTGGAACTTGGTATTTACCGAACTTTTCCAAGACGAAGAGGGCAATCTTTCTCCTCTTGAGAAGAAAAACGTAGATACAGGTATGGGCCTAGAGCGTATTGCAATGGTTTGCCAAGGTGTAGATTCGACTTTTGAAACAGACCTGCTGAAACAGATTTTAGATAAGATTTGTGAAATAACAGGCAAAAAATATAAAGAAAATCCTAAAAACGACATTTCTTTAAGGATAATAACAGACCACGCGCGCTGCGTAAGTTTTATGATAGCAGATGGTATACTACCCTCTAACGAAGGCAGGGGCTATGTTTTAAGGATGATTTTAAGACGTGCTCTTCGCCACGGCTACATTTTAGGGCTTGAACTTCCCTTTATGAAACCGATTATCGATAAGGTAGTTGATATCTACAAAGATGCCTACCCCGAGCTTGGTCAAAATAGGGACAAAATTCAAGATGTTATTTTGAAAGAAGAAGAAAGATTTAATCTTACTCTTAAACGCGGCTGGAGCCACATTGAAGAGCTGATTAAAAAAATTAAAGAAAATAACAAAAACGAAATATCAGGCGAAGAAGCCTTTAAACTCTACGATACATACGGTTTTCCATATGAGCTTACAAAAGAAATAGCTGATGAAAACAACCTAAAGGTAGATGAAGAAGGCTTTAAGGCTCATATGCAGGAGCAAAAAGACCGTGCAAGAGCATCGGTACAAAAAATAAGCCTTGTTGATGACTTGGTGTATGTAGACAACCCTCAGACAGAATTTTTGGGTTATGAAAAAAATACTTGCACATCAAAAGTTATCAACATAATAGAAAACGAAGATACGCTTGACGTTATCCTTGATAAAACCGTATTCTACGCTCAAAGCGGCGGTCAAGAGGGTGACACGGGTGTATTTATAAAAGCTGACGGTACAAAAATTGAAGTACTTGAAACCTTTAAAGTGCAGGATGTTTTTGTTCACAGAGTTAAAAAATCCGATATAAAAATTTCAGATGAAATAACAGCACAAATTGATGTTATAAAAAGACAAGAAACTCAAAAACACCACTCGCTGGCGCACCTATTGCAGGCGGCTTTGATCAAAGTCCTTGGAGATGAAGTTCATCAGGCGGGTTCTCAAGTTGAAAAAAACCGCACCAGATATGACTTTTCTCTCTCTCGTGCTATGACAAAAGATGAGATTAAAAAGGTTGAAGAAATTATCAATGACTGGATTAATCAAGGCATAGAGCGAAAAACGGAAGTCATGGGAATAGAAGAAGCCAGACTTACAGGCGCTATGGCACTGTTTGGCGAAAAATACGGCGAAACAGTCCGCGTGGTAAGCTTTGGCACAGACGAGTGCATTTCAAAAGAACTTTGCGGCGGCTGCCACGTTGATAATACAAAAGACCTGCGCCTTGCAAAAATCGTATCAGAAAGCGCTATTGCAGCAGGTGTAAGACGTATTGAGATTTTATGCTCTAATGCTGCTTTTGACTTCTTAAATCAAAAAGCCTGTGCAATTGATGAAATAGCTCAAAAAAATAAAATCCCATACACTCAAATTGAAGATAAAATTGAAAAAATCGAAACTCAAAACCGCGAATTAAATGCAAAAATAGAAGAACTTGAGGCAAAAATTGCCCAATCAAGTTTCTCGACATTTATTTCAAAAGCAAAAGATATCAAGGGCGGAAAACTCTTCATCACAAAAATTGAAGACTTTGCCCCCAATGCCATAAAAGCCGGTGTTGAGATGATTTCAAAGAAACTTGGCGAGTGCATTATTGTATTGTGTTCAATTAAACAAGACGGAAGCGCATTTGTTATTGCAAATGTAAGCGACAGCTTTGTTAAAAAAGGAATACAGGCAGGAAAAATTGTAGGTGAAATCACCCGCAAAATGGGCGGAGGCGGCGGCGGCAGACCTCAGCTTGCTCAAGGTGCAGGAAAAGACGCCAGCAAGGCTGATGAAATACTTGCCGAAGTTGAAAAAAACATCTTATCAAGCCTATAGTTTAAACAAAACTTCCTTAATTTTATTTTTGGGAAAATCGTATAGAGCAGATAAAACATTGACTATATCTTTATCGCAAAGCCTTAAACTCTTTAGAGTTGAGGCTTTTTGCATTATTTCAAAAGCCACATCATCAGTATTTGAAGCACAAACCATACAGACAAACTCCCCTTTTTCAACAAGATTATCTAAAATCTCGCAAACAGGAGCGGTTTTAATTTCTTCAAATTTTTTGGTAAGTTCTCTGCCTATTGTAACAACCGCATCAGGGCGGGATTTTAAAAGAGTTTGAAGAGTTTTTTTAATTCTGTTCGGACTCTCGTAAAAAACAATATTTTCATTTTTGTTTTTCAAAAATATTTCTTCTATTTGATTTGAAACTCTTGGCAAAAAACCTATAAATTTAAAGCTTTCTTTTTCCCTCGGACATGCCTGAAGAAGAGAAATAACGGCACTTGCACCGCAAATCGGGATTACTCTAAAGCCAGCCTCAATAACGCTTTTTACAAGAATTTCCCCGGGGTCAGATATTAAAGGAGTACCCGCATCAGACACAAGTGCTATGCTTTTACCCTCCCTTAAATACCCTAAAAACAGCTCCACACGCTTTGTTTCGCAAAATTTATGATAACTTACAAGGCGGGTTTTGATGTCGTATTTTTCACACAAGCGCATTGTAACTCTTGTATCTTCGCAGGCTATTACATCCACCCCTTTTAGCACCTCAAGCGCACGCAAAGTAATGTCCCCAAGGTTGCCTATAGGTGTTGCAACACTATAAAGTGCGGTTTCTATTTCACCTGCCAAGTTGTACCCTCTTTAGAATCTTTAAGTAAAATTCCTGCCTTATCAAGCTCATCACGGATTAAATCGGACTTTGCCCAGTCTTTATTATCGCGGGCAGCTTTTCTTATTGATATTATTTCATCAAGCGCCTTTTTAGGTTCAAGAGAAATTGAAATTTCAAAAGTCTTATACAAAGGCTCAATTAGAGTTTTAAGCTCATCATCACTTATTTCTTTTTGAGATAGAGAAAAATCGAACCCTAAGACCTCACCGAGAGTAATAAGTGTCGAGGCAAAAATTTGAGCATCTTTTGTATCTTTTGCTTTTTTAATTTTGTCTGCAAGAGAAAAAAGAACCGCAAGCGCCTTTGAAGTATTCATATCATCATTCATGGCATCTTTAAAAGCATTAACGGATTCTTCATCTAAATTTTGAGTTTTTTCATATCCTGCTGCAGAATTTATAAGTCTTTTTGCACCCGCCGAAGCTGAATTTAGTGCCTCGTCATTAAATTCCACAGGCATTCTGTAGTGATTTGTAAGGATAAAAAATCTTATAGCATTTGAATCGTATTTTTTGAGCAAATCATCAATTGTTAAAAAGTTATTCAGCGATTTTGACATTTTTTCTTTGTTAATGGTAACAAAGCCGTTATGCAGCCAGTATTTAACAAAATCGCATCCGTTAGCGCACTCGCTCTGTGCAAGTTCGTTTTCATGATGAGGGAAAGTCAAATCCGCACCGCCAGCGTGGATGTCAATACTATCGCCAAGGAATTTTTTGCTCATTGCCGAACATTCAATATGCCACCCCGGACGACCAAGTCCCCAAGGGCTCTTGTAGCCATGTTTTTCATCTTTTTTCCAAAGTGCAAAATCAAGAGGTGATTTTTTCTTTTCATCCGTATCAACTCTGGCTCCCGCCATAAGGTCATCAAGCGGCTGTTTAGAGAGTTGTCCGTATTTTTTGTATTTTTCTACGCTAAAATAAACATCGCCCTCTGATTCGTAGGCAAAACCTTTTTCGATGAGTTTTTTAACCATCGCTATCATTTCACCGATGGTTTTTGTCGCACGCGGCTCAATGTCGGGCTTTAGGCAATTTAAACCTTTCATTGACGCACTAAAAGAGTCGTAAAATTCTTTTGTAATAACCTCAGGCTCAACCCCTTGCATATCAGCCTTTTTGAGGATTTTATCGTCTACATCGGTTACATTTCGGCAGTATGTGGCATTATAACCTAAGAACTTCAAATAACGATACAGAACATCCCAGGTTATGTAACATCTTGCATGACCAAGGTGCGCTTTGTCGTACACCGTAGGGCCGCAAACATACATTTTAACCTTATTTTCCTCAAGCGGGATGAACTCTTCAAGTTTATTTGATAATGAATTGTGAAATTTAAGCATACACATATTCTAATATAAACAATTTTATATTAAAATAGTAATTGAGATAAAGTTTTTTGGGAGTATTTATGAAAAACACTGTTGTAGTTGGAGCACAGTTTGGTGATGAAGGAAAGGCAAAAATCACAGACCTTCTGGCTCATAAGGCCGATTTTATTATCCGTTATCAGGGCGGTTCAAATGCAGGTCACACTGTAGTTGTGGATGATAAAAAATACAAATTTCACTTGATTCCATCAGGCATCCTATACCCCGGCAAAATCTGCTTTATGGGCGCAGGTGTTGTTATTTGTCCTGAAGATTTTAAAAAAGAAGTAGATGAGATTATCTCTCAGGGTGTGGATTTTGACCAGATTAGAAAAAGCCTTAGAATAAGTCCTCTTGCTCATATCACAATGCCCTACCACCGAGCAATTGACGGCTGGAGTGAAACAGATTTGGGCGAAAAGAAAATCGGAACTACAAAAAAAGGTATAGGCCCTACATACACCGATAAATACGCAAGAATAGGCATAAGGGTTGAAGATTTGTTTGATGAAAAACTTTTATCAGATAAGCTTGATATAATCCTGCCTAAGAAAAACCGTGAATTACAGTATGTATACGGCTTAAAAACATATACAAAAGAAGAAATACTTAAAATTTGCAAAGAATACAAAGAAATATTTACGCCCTATGTTTGCTTTAACTGGCAAGAGCTGCTCATAGATGCCAAGAAAAATAAGACTATACTTTTTGAAGGTGCTCAAGGTGTAATGCTTGATATTGACTATGGCACATACCCCTATGTCACAAGCTCTAATCCAATAGCAGGCGGCGCTGCGGTAGGCGGTTCTATGGGCCCTCTAGCTATTCAAGAAGTTATAGGCGTGTTTAAAGCATATGTCACACGTGTTGGTGAAGGGCCTTTTGTAACAGAGCTTATGGATGAAACAGGAAAACTCATCCAGCAAATTGGCGTAGAATACGGCGTTACAACAGGAAGAGCAAGACGCTGCGGCTGGTTTGACGGTGTGTTTGCAAAATACAGCGTCCTTGTCGGCGGTTTAAGTGCTGCGGCAATTACAAAACTTGATGTTTTTGATACATTTGATGAAATTAAACTCTGCACAGGTTACAAAAACAAAAAAACCTGTGAAATTATAAGGCAATATCCGACAAAAGTTGCGGCACACTACAACTATGAACCCGTGTTTGAAAGATTTAGAGGCTGGAAGAGAAGCATTTCAAACATAAAGACATACGAAGAATTGCCTGAAGAAGCAAAAGTTTATCTGAACAGGCTGGAAGAAATTCTTGAAGTGCCGATTAAGATAATAAGTGTAGGCCCTAACAGAGACCAGACAATTTTTAAATAAACTCATATTTAGCGATAATGCGCTTAATATCATCAGCAATAATTAAATCGGGGTTCTCGGAACAAAATGTATCCAATATTGTAACCGCAGCCCCGATTTTATTTTGTTTTAAGTATATAAGACCCACAATTATAGCGTTATAAGGGTTTTCACCTTTTCTTGCAAGGTGATATGACGCTCTTGAAGAAAGTGTTCCTCTTGCCTCATAAGCATTTACCAAGTTTCTGTAGTATGTAATATTCATGCAATCGCCCCTCAGGGCGTCCTCAAAACAGCTCTGCGCCCAGATAGGAAGCAGGCGGTTTTTGTTAATTTCATATATTTTCATATACGCTTGCCCGAGGTTATTGTAATAAACGCTTGTAGACTGCGCTTTTGGATTTATACCGATAGCGATTTTAAATTCTTTTATAGCAGCAAGGTAATCCCCCTCGCGCATAAAAATAACACCTTGATTGTTGTGCTCTTTTGCATTCCTTGCAGCATCAACAGGCGTAATCTCACATCTTGCCGCATTAAGTGAAAGCAGCATCAAAAGAAGTACAAGAAAATACCTAAAGTACAATCTCAACACCCTCTTTTGCAAATTCTACACCATTTTGCGGGTCAGAAAATTCTCTCTCCAGCATTTCAAGAGTTGTGTCATCATAATTTGGGTCGTAGTGAAAGAACATGACCCTTTTGGCTTTAGATAGTTTTGCACTCTCAAGAGCCATCTGAAAAGTTGAGTGACCATAGCCCTGCTTGGGTGAAATTGGTGAAACATAGTCCTGATGAGTGTATTGAGCATCATGGATTAATAAATCGCACCCATGGGCAAACTCTATAAATCTCTTATCAGAACCCACATAGCTTTCTTTATCTGTAGCATAGACTAAAGATTTTCCCATATAGTCTATTCGTATGCACAAACAACCGTTTTTAGGATGTGCAGGAGTCTTATGAAATGTAATTACAACATCTTCTTTAGTGTAATCATCAGAATTAAACTCACTCACATCAAGGATTTGAGACTCAGATGCCTTTTTTATTACAACTACTTTTGAATCATTTAAATTTTCTATATCAAAAGAGCATTTAACATCATCAATTCCAAGGGGGAAAACTCTGTCAAAAAGAACATCTTGTAGCGTATCCTTTAAATCTTCGTTGTTTATGTTTAAACCAAAGACATTTATTTTTGAGCCCCTAATAAAAACAGGTTTAAAAAACTGCAAACCTTGTATGTGGTCTTGATGCACGTGACTTAATAAAATAGTAGCACAAATAGGTTTTCTCTCTAATGGATTGGATGAACTTAATATATGCTCGCGCACAAGTTCTGTACCCAAATCAACGATACCGGTACCGGCGTCCAGTACAACAAGATTGTCGCCTAAATTAACCTCAACGCAAGAGGTGTTTCCGCCAAAACCCAGAAAATTTGCCTTTGGAGTGGGGTAAGAACCGCGAACTCCTCTAAATTTGATTTTGAATTTGTTGGTCATTTTGCAATACATCCTCTTCAGTGTTAGGCATTAAATCGTCGTTAAAATTTTCTTTCATTCTTTGAATATTTTCTTCCATAAACCTTTCGTTCTCATCAGGAAGATTTTCTTGAACATCTTCAGGCGCAGGGTTTTGAACTTCTTCTTCAAGTTCTTGCTGAGCTTTTTTGCCTCTTTTTTTCTTTTCCTTTTTAACTTTTTCTTTTTTAGGTTTTGGAGTTTTTTCTATTTTTACATAAGGTTTTTTGATTATAAAAGTAATATTTCTGTCTTTATCTGTTCCGTAAAAAGAGGTAGCGGCAATTGTGCTTAATTTTGCTCTTTCTTGAACATCCTTAAGGTTAGTTTCTTGAATTTTAATATCAAAAGCGGTTCTGTCTTTATAATTTGTTATTTTAATTACACGGAAAGCATTGGGATATGTGACTAAAGACGGGGTGCTTACAAAAACAAGGTTTTTATCTCTTGTAATTTTTGTAGCGTGATAATGACCCGAACAGATTATGATAGGATTTTTGTACTTGTGTAAAATCTCAAGGTAATTAGCAGCATTTTTTATACTGTGGTCTTCACTCACAAAAGGCTCAACCACAGGATGATGTTGAAATATAACAACAACTTTATCTTGATTTTCGCTTAATTCATTATCCAAAAACGCAAGCTGCTCATCATCCAAAAAACCGTTTGAAGTAACTTCATTTCTGATTACAGGGTCAAGTACAACAATTCTGTAGTCTGTCTTTGGACTAAAAGCATAATAGGTTTTATCAAAAATATAATTACCGTTGCACTTTTTAACAAAGTCAACAACTTCATCTATTTTAAGCCCTTGCGAACATTCATCCGAATCAAGGGGGCAAATTGCACTGTCATGATTTCCAAACGTCAAAAGAGATGGGTAGTTTAAATCGCTCAAGATTGTAAAAAAGTCCTTGTAACTCTCAAGTAAAGGACTATCTACCATATCACCCGTGAACATAACAAAGTCAATACCTTGCATGTTGTTTATGGTATTTATTGCATCTTTAAGCAGTTTTTTTGAAGAAGATAACATCTTGTATGATGTATCTTCCCTGTCTGAAATGTGCGTATCGCTTAGCTGCACGACATTTAAACACATATTTCTTATGGAAAATGCGCTTGATGGCGCAAATCCCAAAAGAAATATAAAAACTATTAATATAAAATTCCTGACAGTTTGTTTAATGTTCATTTTATACCAGTTTTTCAAGTCGTGAAATCAGTTCCGAGTTTTGATTTGCAAAATCTCTTCCGCGCGCTTTTATAGCGTAGATTAATGCAAGAGGAAGATTTAGAGCGTCGCCTGAGCTTACTTTTTGTGCATAAAATTCCTCAAAATTATCAGGAAGTCTTAAAGTCCAGTTAGGGTCGCCTGAAGTACCGGGCTTATTGTAAACTTCATTAATTCCAAAGAAATCAGTAAAGAATATTTGAAGATTTTGCGCAGGAGAGGCAAAAATCTCTACAAGTTTTGCAAACGCAAGGAATTTTTCATCAGTGTAGAGTTTGTGACGAATTTCATCCTGATTATCAAATTCTCTAAATAAATCTTCCATAAGGTTTCTTACATGCGGGTGCATTTTATCAGTATTCACCATTTGTGACGCCCACATTCTAATGGGTTCATTGTCATGAGTTCCAACCATTGCCCAAGAATTCGGAACAATATTTTTGCAGCGGTATGGGTGGTCTTCTTCTTCAGCCACTACAAACTGAACAAGTTTCATACCTTGCAGACCGTATTTTTCCATAACTTTTTCTACGGGATATGTAAGAGTACCCAAGTCCTCTGCTACAATAGCGTCTTTATCCAGCCCTGCTTTTTGAGCGGATGCGATAACGATTTTTTCTATCATAGCGCCATAGCGCTTGATTTGCTCATCACTTAATTGTTTTATCCATTTTTCTTCATCAGGGTCAAACTCATCATCTACATCTTCCATAGTTGCTATAGAATACTTTTTAAGTTCTTCATGCTGAGGCGAGGAGTACAATCTGCCTGCGCCCTCTTCAACTTTTGGAAGCGAGCCTTGTTTGTATACCCATGGGTCAATAAGGCCTACAGTGTGGTCAATTCTAACACCGCCGGGGTTTTCTTTAAACATTTTTAAATACAATTTGAAGAGCAATTCCCCTGCAGGGCCCAGTGAACCGTCTTTATTAAAGAGTTTTTCAGGGTCAACAACGCTAAAGCCCCATGCCTGACCGTCCTTTGAGAAATAATCAGGAGGGCAGCCAAGCGACCAGCCGTCTTTAAACAATGCTTGATATGCCCAGTTATCACGGTCGGAAAACGCAACTTGTCTGTCTGCGATGAGTTTTATATTGCACTCTTTAGCATATTCAAGAGTTTTTTCGCCCTGTGTAGCTACAACAAACTGCTCAAGCTTGTATTTTTCTATTACATCTTTATATTTTTTAGAAATTTCTTCTATTCTTTTTTTAGCTTCTTTTTTATCGGCAGAACCAAATAGAGTTCTATCCAGTTCACTTTGCCACTGAGGCCAGTAGTCTGAATCGTTTTCTATACAAAATGCTTCATATAAAGCATCATTATCCAACCAGTAAGCATTTTCTTTTTTAAATTTATCAAATTTTCTTTTTAAACCCCAAGAGGCTTTCTTTTTAAAGTTTTCATAAACTTCTTTCATAGCAGCGTCGCATCTTTGGATTGCATAAACGTAAGATGCTCTGTTTGTGCCTTTTGTCGGGTTATTTTCAACTATATTTTCTAATGTTGTTTCGCTTAAAAGATGTTCCCACTCGCCTGTTGTCAGTTCTTTTAAATTTATAAAAAGAGGGTTCTTCGAAAAAACCGTACCGCAATATGGAGAAGGGTCAGACATTTTTGTTTTACCTGCAGGGCCAAGCTGAAGTGCGCTAAAAACGCCTTGCATAAAATCAAAAACTCTTTTTGCGCCGTCTGAGTTATATGTACCAAAGCCGGTATTTTCACCTAAAGCAGAAGGGAAACTCACGCCATGGAGTATAAGGGCGAGATTTTTTTTATCTAAAACCTTTAAGGCATCTGCAACTGCGGATTTATATTCTTGTGATAATGCGGGATTTTCTTTGCACAACATTGTATAACCTTTCGTTCATATAGTAACTTAATAACTTGTAAGACCGCGCTTTTGCAAATATTCCCTGACCGTATTTAGGCTGCTTTGCACTATACGCGTTATTCTTGAGCTTGATAAACCAACCTGCGCGGCAATTTGTTTTACCTGCATGTTTCTGTAAAATCTATACTCCACAATTGTTCTGTCTTTTTGCGGAAGTGTTGCAATGGCTTCTCTTATAATTTTTCCTAACTCGCTTATCTCAGCTTTTTCATCCGGAGTTGCAGAATTATCCTTAATAAAATCAAAAGGAGAATCATTGTCTGAAGAAGCTGCAGCAATTGAGTCTATTGAAAGTATGGTTTCGTAAATGGCTTCACGAACTTTTGTCGGGGAAACATCAAGACTTGAATTGTCATTTGCTGATGAATCATACTCATCGTCTTCGCCATCTTCGCGCTTATGTTTTAGAGTGTACCATTTGTAGCGGTTTCTAAGCTCGTTACGAATTGCCCACCTTACTGCGGTTGCAATGTAGGAGGTATTATATCTTTGAAGCTGCTCGGGCGTTTTATTTTTTATTAACGCTTGAATAGCAATAATACCGATAGACACAAGCTCCTCGCACTCCACCATATGCGATGGTATACGCCTGTATTCTACCCGTGCTACTTTCTGAATTATATCTATGTAATCACTAAGATTTGATTGCAATGTTGAAGCCATTTTCCCATATACAATTCTATAAAAAAATTTTACTATCTTTTGCTTTTAAATGCAAACATTACACTTTATCTGTAGGATTAGAATTATCAATATTAAGATTTTGTGCTTTTTTCTTTTTAAGGTTGTAAACAAAAATAAGAATTTCAGCTACCGCTTTGTACAAATCGGGCGGAATTTCTCTGTCTATATCAACAAACCTGAATATCGCGCGGGCAACGGGAGGATTTTCTATAACAGGAACACCATGGAGCTCTGCTATTTCCCTTATTTTCTTTGCAAAAAGCTCCGTACCTTTAGCTACAAGACGCGGTGATTGCATTGTTTTTTGGTCGTATTTAAGAGCACAGGCAATGTGTGTCGGGTTAGTTACGACAAAATCAGCATCAGGCACGGCATCCATCATCTTTTTTTGCAAAAGCTGCTGACGTCTTTGCCTTAGTGCTGCTTTTACATGCGGGTCACCTTCAGTGTTTTTGTATTCATCTTTTACCTCTTTAAAAGACATTTTCTGGTCTTGTAAAAATTTCCACTTTGTAACACCGTAATCGGCGGCTGCAATTATCAAAAAGGCAATTGTTGCTTTAACCACAAAGTCTACAACCAACTTACCAAACTGTATTAAAACCGCAAACTGATTATCTATTGCAGCAAGCATAATAATATCGGGGAAATGATCCATATAAACCACATACCCCACAATGCCTAAAATTGCTACTTTTACAATATTTTTAACAAGCTCAAAAAGGGTCTTTGGACTCATAAGATTTTTAAAATATTTTGTAGGGTTAAGCTTATCAAACTTTGGAGCAAGAGGGGTCATGGTAAACAGAGGCCCTACCTGTATTAAATCGCCCATTATACCCACAAACCAAGCAAGCGCAAGAATAGGCCCAATAATTAAAACAGCAGGTACAAGTGTTCTAAAAAGCAGATACGCGTAGCCTATTTGCTCAACATGAGCTTCAGGTATCTGCTCATAAATAAGCGTAAAAAGTCCTGATATCTGTGACCAGATAAAAGGCGACAGGGCATAAATTCCGCTGAACATCACAACAAGACCAATCGCAACCGAAAAGTCTTTCGACTTTACGACCTGACCTTCTTTTCGTGCTTTATTGAGCTTCTGCTGCGAAGCCTCAAACTGCTTATCTTCATCAGCCATAGTTTAATTATACCCTATATTTTTATAAGGGATTTTTAGTATTTTACAAGAGATGAAACTTTAACACCCTCGGGCAGTTTTTCTCTTCCTTTTAAATCTTCCAATTCAATTAAAAAAGAAATACCGACAAGCTCGCCTGTTGAACTTACAAGCTTAGCAGCTGCAGCAGCTGTTCCGCCGGTAGCAAGCAGGTCATCTACTATTAGAACTCTGTCGCCTTTTTTGATAGCGTCTTTATGGATTTCTATTTTATCTGTGCCGTATTCAAGACTGTATTCCTGAGAAATTGTTTCAGCGGGGAGTTTACCGGGTTTTCTTATGGGAATAAAACCGCAGCCTAATTTATATGCTATAGGCATGCCAAAAATAAAACCGCGAGACTCAATACCTGCAACGTAATCAATTTTTTCATCCGCGTATTCTTGAGCCATAAGGTCAACTATTTTCTGCATTGTTTTGGCGTCTTTTATAGCCGTTGTAATATCGCGAAAAATTATACCTTTTTTAGGGAAATCGGAAACATCCCTAATCATCTTTTTTATATCTTCCATTTTGAACTCCTATGTTAAGCCGTCTTTAATTCTATCAAAAACATGTTTATAGTAAAATTATTTTATGTCTGAAACAAAAGAAGAATTAAAACAAAAACTCAACACCCTAAAGCCACGCTTAGACGCGGCAGAAAGGTGTCTTTGACTCTGATGAATTAAAAAAATCGCTAAATGAGCTTGATATAAAACTTCAAGCGCAAGATATATGGGACAATCAAGAGCTTGCCTCAAAGCTTTTAAAGGAGCAAAAAGACATAAAAGCTACTCTTGAGAAGTTTAACACTTGGTGCGGCGATTTTGAAGACGCCCAATTAAGCTTAGAGCTTGATGATGAGGGACTTATTTCAGAAAGTTTTGAAAATATAAAAAAACTTGAATCCGCTCTTGATAAGTTTGATTTAGAGCAAATGCTAAGCGGCGAGTATGACAAAAATGACGCTATTTTAACAATAAACTCGGGCGCAGGCGGTACTGATGCTCAAGACTGGGCGCAAATGCTCCTTAGAATGTATATGCGCTGGGCGCAAATTCACAACTGGGAGTGCGAGCTTTTGGATAAGTCAGACGGGGAAGAGGCAGGAATAAAATCTGCTACAATAAAAATCTCCGGAAAATGGGCTTATGGCTACTCAAAGGCCGAAAAAGGCGTGCACAGGCTGGTTAGGATTTCTCCTTTTAACGCTAACGGCAAAAGACAAACAAGTTTTGCCTCGCTTGAAGTTACGCCTGTTATAGAAGATTTTGAAAAGAAAATTACAATATCACCCGATGAAATAGAAGTTGAAACCATGCGCTCGGGAGGCGCAGGCGGGCAAAACGTCAACAAAGTTGAAACGGCAGTGAGGATTTATCACAAGCCGACAGGAATTGTTGTCAAATGTCAGCAGGAGCGCTCGCAGCTGCAAAACAAAGAAACCGCCATGCAAATGCTTGCTTCAAAACTTTTGGCAATAAAGCAAATGGAACATGAGCAAAAATTATCAGGCCTAAAGGGTGAAGCTATGGATGTGAACTTCGGCTCACAAATCCGCTCTTATATTTTTCATCCCTATAAACTTGTTAAAGACCACAGAACAGGGTATGAAATGGGTAACGTAGATGCCGTTATGAACGGCGAGATAGACGGGTTTATTGAAGAGTATTTAAGGTTTGGCGAAAAGAAGAATTAAAAAAGTTTATAGTACAATAATCACAAAAAGGGAAATAAAATGATTAAAGCTCAACGCGGTACAAAAGATATAATCGGTGAAGACACTTTTACTTGGCAAAAAATTCAGGATAATGCAAGGCACATTTTTCAAAGTGCAAATTATCAGGAAATAAGAACACCGATTTTTGAAGCGACGGAACTTTTTAAAAGAGGTGTCGGAGATTCAACAGACATTGTTAACAAGGAAATGTACACATTCTCGGTCGGCGGAAAAGAAAAAAGCGAAAACTCAATCACGCTTCGCCCCGAAAATACCGCAGGAGTAGTAAGAGCGTATATTGAGCACAACATATCGCGCCAATCTCCGCCGCAAAAGTTTTGGTACTTTGGCCCGATGTTTCGCTACGAGCGCCCGCAAGCAGGCCGCCAAAGGCAGTTTCACCAGATTGGTATAGAGCTTTTTGGAGTAGAAAACCCCACCGCTGACGCTGAAGCCATACTTATGGCGGAAGAATTCCTAAAATCAACAGGTGTAGACAATCTTGAGGTGGAACTTAACAGTCTTGGCTGCCCCAAATGCAGAGAAAAATACAGAAACCAAATAAAAGAAGTCCTAAAACCTTATCTTGATAAGCTTTGTGACGACTGTAAGGTTAGATATGAAAAAAATCCGCTCAGAATTCTTGACTGTAAAGACGAAAACTGTCAGAAAATTTTTGAACAGGATGAAATAAAAAATGTAATTTTAAGCGATTATATATGTGAAGAGTGCAGTGAACATTTTGAAAAAGTTCAAGAGTATCTAAATGCCCTTAACATAAAATACACAAGAAACAAAATGCTTGTGCGCGGGCTTGACTACTACAACCGCACTGTTTTTGAGATAAAAAGCAACTCTCTTGGCTCACAAAACGCAGTCTGCGGGGGCGGAAGATATGACGGATTGGTTGAAATGCTTGGCGGTGCGCCAACACCTGCCGTAGGCTGGGCAATGGGAGTTGAAAGACTTTTTGAACTTGTAGAAAAACAACAAACACCAAAGCTTGACTACTTTGTCGTATCCAAATACTCCAAAGAAGCAATAAAACTCTGCCAAGAATTAAGAAACAAAGGCTATAGCTGCGATTTTGACATGCAAAACAGAAAATTTGCAAAACAACTTGAAAAAGCTGCAAAAATTTCTAAATATGCAATTATCCTTGGTGAAGATGAAATAGAAAAGGGTTTCTATACTGTAAAAAACCTCTCAACAGGAGCTCAAGAGCAAAAAACAACTCTTTAGACTTCGACAAAACTTTCCTTATAAAATAAATATGTAATAATGTATTATGGAAGTTTTTGAGGATGAGTATTATGAAAAAGTATAAAAAAATATTTTGTTTGGCAGCTCTTGCGCTTTCATTGTCACTTAACTGTGCTTACGCTATAGTTGAGCCTCCAAAAGCTGAAATTACGCCAATAAATGAAGAACTTTTAAAAACATACAAAAAAAGTACAACCGAATACAATGTAGTTGAAGCGCTTGAACTTTTAAAAAACACAACAGGAGAGTACTCAAGACGTGCGGTTTTAGGAGAAAACCTTACACAAAAGCCCATTAAAATTGAGTTTAAAAACCTCTCTGAAATTAACCCTGCTTATACAAATTTTGACGCTTTAGGCTGGAAGAAAAACGGCAAACTTTATATTTACATAAACAAAAAGCACAAAGACGCACCAAAAGAGGCACTTGCTGCACTTTTGGCACATGAGGCAATTCATCAGGACGAGCTTAATTCACTAAATGAAGAAACATACGCCTGGACGCTTGAGGCTGCAGTTTGGACACAGTTAAGCGAGGACAGTCCTAAAATACAAAACATCTCTCACCCGCTTGTAGAGAGAGAAAATGTAATTAAAAAACTCTTTGAAAAAGGTGATTACACAAGCACATATATAAGAAAATTTGTTGTATCAAATAAAGGCTATCAAAACCTGCCGGAGCGCTCTCCGGGGTTTGAAGAAAATCTATAATACTTAAACTGAGCCCGTCAGATATCTGACGGGTTTTACATTATTGGAATCAACCCAAATCTGTGCGCTTGCAAACTCAAACTCGCCTTGAGGAACCGTTTCTTTTGTATGAATTGCATATGGTATATCAATAAAGCTTATTGTATCGAGCTTTTCAACATAATATTCTTTTGAGCCGCAGTTTGTGCAGTATTTTTCCTTTGGTAAAACATCGCCAAAATATATTTTTGCCTCGCGCTTAACATCACACCTCAGGCAGCGCACTATATAAAAATATTTTTTTAAATACGCGCCGCAGTCAGGGCAATAGCCCTCGTTTGTGTTAATTAGCGCATGGGTGTGAGCACAAGTTGATTTTCTTAAAAACAAATCCAATAAACTTTTCATAGTTTGTTTTTAAGGTTTTAGAAAATAAAGTCAACTATTTTTGAGAAATAAAATCATCACCCGAAGTAGTTTTTGTATGTGCAAGTTTTAAAATTAAAGCACGCCATAACCTTTTTATAAAGCGAATAATTCTATCCAGTAAAAGTAAATCTTCACTGTCTTGAAATTCATCATCTATCTCAACGGATTTTTCAAAGCAATCTTCCTCATCACTGTTTACAAATTTTATTGCTTCATCTGAATCTTCACGCATAAAGTAGCCCAAGTTGCCGCCGCCGCCGTTGTTCATCATGTTTTGGGCTTCTTGGATTACAGGTTTGTTTGAAGGTCCGTTAATGTTAAATGACATATTTGCTCATTCTTAATTAAACTTTACAATTCTATTATACATTATTTTTTACATTCGTAGTACATGTATGTTAAGATTTGTTAAGTTTATAAGCAAGCTTAATAGCTTCTATCATGCTTGTCGGGTCGGCTATATTTTTTCCTGCTATATCATATGCCGTACCGCAAGAGGGGGAGGTGCGAATGACTTTTAGACCAATTGTTGTGTTAACCGTTTTATCAAAACAAAGCGCCTTAACGGGACATAAACCCTGGTCATGATAGCAGGCAACAACGGCGTCATAATCTTGTTTTTCGCCCTTAAGATATTTTTTACCGACTCCGGCAAAAAGAGCATCCGCGCTCATCGGGTTTAATATATTAATGCCTTTTTCTCTCAGAATATTTATAGCAGGGAGCATAATGTCAATTTCTTCTCTGCCAAGCATCCCACCCTCGCCTGCGTGAGGGTTTAGAGCACATAGAGCAATTTTTGGATTTTTAATATTACATTGGTTTAATAAAAAGTCATTCAGCCTTGAGATTTTATCTGTCATCATCTCTTTTGTAATTTTTACATCTTTAAGCGCCAGATGCCTTGTTAAAAGCATTACCCTAAAATCATCCGCCATAAATAACATCTCGGCATCGTTATTTAAAAGGTTAGACAAGACTTCTGTCTGACCCGAAAAATTATGCCCCGCTTCAAGCAGTGCAAGTTTTGACACGGGCGCTGTTACTATTGCTCCTATTTTATTATCCAAAGCAAGTTCTGATGCAATTTTTAAAGTGTTATAGCAAAACTCCCCGTTTATTGAATCATCAACAACTATAGTGTCATAAATATCAGATATCTTCTGACCTATTATAACCACATCAGATTTTGGAAGATTTAAAAAATCTAAAGCTTTCTTTGTAATTTCAGGGCCGATACCCTTTATATCACCTGTTGTTATAGCTATTTTATACATTTTCGTGGTGCTCTAAGTATTGAATAATCTCAACAAGGGTTGATGTTGTACCCAAATTACCTGATTTTGTGACCACAAGCTGAGCGCTTGAATCAAGACAGAGAGGAATAGCGGGCAAAATAGCATCCGCAACTTGCAGGTATTTTGACTCTATTGCACTGCAGCAAGCGCGAGAGGTCTCACCGCCTATTGTAATTAAAATAAATTCAGCCTGTTTTTTTATTTCCAAAACAAGCTCAGCCAAGTATTTTGTAATTCTTTTTGAAAGAGCTTCTTTAGTAATACCCTCATCAATAAGAATATTTTTACCCTCTTCGTTTTTTACTTCCTCCAACACTCCGCAGACATGAACTGCAACAATATTATCTTGGACAAGATTATCCAAAACTCTTCTTATGATGTTTTCACTAACACCGTTTATTATATCTTTTAGTGTTAAACAAAGAAAATAAGACTTATTTGAAAAGTCGTCTTCATTTTCCAGTTTTTGCAGCTGCAGTGCGCTAAGCGTTGTGGCAGAACCTGAGAGAATGAGCTTTGGCAAGCGCGGAACTTTTTTTGTAGCTTTATTTACTTTAATTTCCTCAAGCCAATGTGACGCAAGCGCCTGAGCAAGACCTGCCGAACCGCATGGTAAAAGGTCATAGGGGGATTTTTGCATAGCAAGTACAATTTGTTCAAAATCGACTGTAGAAACGCAGTCCACAACAATAATTTTTTTACCCGCCTCAATAAGTTCCGTTATCTTCTGAGCAATAGGCCCTGCACCTTTTGCCACAACATTTAGCTCAATAGAATCAACCATATTTTTTGCATTATCACCAAGTTGTTTTTTTAAAATATCAGGCACATATGACTCATAAATAGGAGCTCCGGGGTCACGTGCAGCATCTGTTCTTTCAATAGGTACACCTTTTGAGAGTTGATAGCCGCCTATTGTAATTCTGCCCTCCTGTACAAAAGCAGGAGCAACAATAGCAGCATCCTTTCCCGTTGCTTCAAGTGCGGCAAAAATCTCATAAGTAATGTTACCGCGAAGAGTTGAATCTATTTTTTTATAAAAATGTTCTACGTTTAATTTCTCTTTTAAAATCAAAGCGCTGTCATAGACTATTTTTGCAGCGTCATTTTTATCTATATTTCTTGATTCTGTTGAAATAGCCCAAGTGCCGACATTTATATGATTTTGCAATTCATCCGAATAATCAAGCAAAATCTCGGTATTTGAACCTTTTAGAAAAAACTGCAAAGCAGTATCATTTGCGCCTGTTAAATCATCAGCGATAATACCTATTGTACTTGATAAAATCATTTTAATTCTCGTCTTTTTTAGAACCCATCAAGCGAACATTTGTACCTCTTATAAGGTATCTTTCCGCCATCTCACCATCAGGTGTCTGCCACTTGTTCACTGCTAACCTGCCCTCAACACCTACCAGACGTCCTTTTTTTACCCATTCGCCAACGATTTCTGCTTGCTTGTCCCAAACTTCAATATTAAACCAATCGGTTGTTTCTTCTTTTGTGCGAGCATTCCAGCGATTTACCGCAACTGAAAAGCTTGTGCGCACCTTGCCGCTTTCAAAATACTTCATCTCGGGGTCTTGTCCGACTCTGCCCACTATTACAACCGAATTTACCATATAATAACCTTTCAAAATTCTTTTGAATTGATTATAGTATGAATAAAAATTATGCGCAAACTCATCTGAAGATTAGTCAATATCGCTTACTACCTGGTCTCTGCCGTTTTGCTTTGCTTTATAGAGGCATTTATCGGCAAATTCAATAAGCTCCTGAGGGTTATTGCCGTTATCGGGCATGGTAGCAACCCCCACACTTATGGTGACATTTGCCCAGTTGCCGTCTGCCAGTTCAAACTTGCGCTCTCTTATTGCATTCCATATTTTCTTAGCCGTTGTAATTGCATCTTCTTTTTTAGTATTGGTAAGTATTACAGACATTTCTTCGCCACCGTAACGGCAGGGAATATCGCTTGTTCTCACATTTCTTTTAATAGTCTGTGCCACTTGTCTTAAAACGGCATCTCCGCTTTGATGCCCGTGCTTATCGTTGAACTTTTTAAAGAAATCAATATCAATTAAAATAAGGGAGAAATTTCCGCCATATCTTGCGACATTACCTACATTCATTATCATTTGCTCTTGGAAGTATCTGTGATTGTACATCTCCGTTAAACCGTCTGTTACGGCAAGCTTATAGGTGTGCTCATAATCCTTTGATTTAAGCAGATATTTTGTAATGTACGCCGCTATAAAAATGAGTGTGGCGGAGAAAAGCGGCAAAATAATGCCCAGCCAAAGGTTAAAATATTCCATAGCAAGAACTGTAAATATCAAATAAGCCACTACTATTGCGACGCTACAGAGTATTGAGTATGGAACAGAATCCAGTTTTAAAATAAAAAATCCGATTAAAAAGCAAAGCAGAGCAGCTATTATAATATCAGCTCTAAAGCTTGAGTGAATGATAAAATTGTTATCTAAAATATTATTTAAAAATGTAGCGTGAGTTTCAACCCCGGGGTACATAAATGAAACAGGAGTGCTCTTAATATCAGCCAATGCCGTGACTGTTGTACCTATGTATATTACTTTATTTTCAAATTTTTCTTTTAAAAATTTTATATCGCCTCGATTTATTGCATCATCAACCTGCCATAAACCGATATGTTCAAAAGTTCCCTCTCTGCCATACCAGTTAATCGTTGCCCTGCCGTCAGGGTTAAGAGGAATTTTATGTGAGTTATCAAGATACAAAGTATTATCTTTGACATATAAACTATTAGGGTCAATATTTAGATATTTAATGGCAATTGCGGTTGTTAAGTTGGGATAATAAGCATCTTTATAATAAAACATCGGGGCAATATATCTTATTATACCGTCATCGTCACGTGTGACGTTTATAAAACCAAAGTTTGATGTAACATCTAAAAGTTCATCCATTGCTTTTCTGCAATTACTAAAATGCAAAAACGGACTGTTTTTGATTATATTTCCGTTTTTAAGATTAACTTCCAATCCCTCGGGCAATTGCGGCGCCAATCTTATGGTCGAGGGGTAATTATCAAAGTTCATTGAAAGATATACATTTTGATTATCTTTAACTGCTTGAATTAGTTTTAAATCTCCCTCATCAAGCGCACCCAATCTTTTTGTAAACAGTAAATCAAAAGCTATAAACTTGGGATTAGCTACCTCTAACCCTTTAATAAGTTTCGCCCAAAAACTTCTTGGAACAGGCCAAGTGCCGAACTTTTCGGTTATGTATTCATAACTTGGGTCATCAACTGCTATTATTACTATGTCTTTATTGTTTTCTTTATGAGGAAGAATAAGATTTTGCCTTATATCAAAGGTTTTAAACTCCATACTGCCGACAAATTTTCCAAAAGCATTAAATCTGCCCGCATAAATTAAGAAACCAAAAACAAGCAGAAACATTAATATATATACAATTACATCAAATATCTGCTTTTTTTTATTCATATATAACTCCGCCGTATTCTAAGTTGTCAATTATATCATACACGGGATTAGTGCTTTTAAATTTCAACTTCACACCAAAAGAGTCAAGCAGCTTAATAAATGTGCCACTGTCTGACTTTATAATGTTATTCTCATTTGAAATAAACTTAAGAAGATACTTCTCATTTAAATTTGACAACATACAAAAATTCTCTTACACAATGGGGTAAATAAAATCAATCATTAGAATAATATTAAACAGTCAAAATTACACCGATTATAGGATTTTTAGGGCATTTTAAGAACCTGCAAGAATTATAGTGAAATCTTTTGCGGCTTTGTTAAATCCTACAGGGTCATAGACAGTCTGTTTTTCTTTCATTTCAGGAATTATTTTTTTCAGCGAATCAAGAGTATCTTTAGGTACATCAAGATTATGAATTGCTATATGGTCATGAGTAAGACTGTTTCTGTTTTGCATTTTTACAACCGCACCGTTTTGCTCAAGTTGAGCTTTTAGAGTAAGCGCACTTGACTCTCTGCTTGGAGTATATAATATTCCAACACTCAGTGCCTCAGTTAGAGGCGCGGGTTTATCTCTGTAGACAAGTTTATTTATTATATCTTGAGTTTTATCGGGGTCTAAAATCCAGTAACTAATCACACCTTTTGTAGATGGAGTCCCCGGGAGCGTTGCCACCTGAATTGAAGATGTGTCAATACTTTTTACAAGTGCAGCGTATTGAGAAAGTTCATACACCGACAGGTCAGTTTCAATATATTTTGGCATTATTTTTAAAACTTCAGGAATTTTAACAAGGACAGAGGGGTCTTTAAGCCTTGCACTCAGTGCATTAAAGAACCACTGCTGACGCCTTATACGGCCAATGTCGCCAAGAGCATCTTTTCTAAATCTTAAATACCCTTCTGTCTGCTCACCGTTTAGAACATGCTCACCTTGTGTAAGATTTATGTGCAAGCCTGCGGTCGAGTCGTTATAGTGCATATCTTTTTCAATATATATAGGCAAACCGCCTATTGTATCAATGAATTTTATCAAACCTTCATTGCTTAGCGCTATATAGTGGTCAATTCTGACACCAAAGGTTTCTTCTACCGTTTTTACCGACAAATCAGGCCCGCCGTAGGCAAAAGCGTGGTTGATTTTATCCGGTTTATTTCTGTCTGAAATATAAACCTTAGAATCACGAGGAATAGAAATAACATTAACATCTTTACCGTACGGCGCTATGCTTATTAACAGCATTGTATCTGAGCGATTACCTTTAAAAGGGTCTTTAGTGTTTGACGCTACATCAACTCCCATAAATAAAATATTCTGACGCCTTGGAGAAAAAGGGAGATTAAGCTCCATTCTGCCAGCTTGTTTACCTGTAAGCGTTGCCATAACATCAGAAAAAGCGTTTTTTACATCAGTTCTGTAAGCAATTGCAGCAAGAGAAGTAAGAACTATAAGCGTTATCAAAAATGAACGCACAAAACTGCTTGCTTGGTTTGTTTTTCTTCTTCTTTTAGGCATCTTTGGCAACGGCTTATTGTATGTGTAAGATGGTTTTTCTAGCATTTTATTCATGGTTTTGTTCTTTGTGATTTGTCTGTAATTGTACTTTAAAAAAAATAAAAAATTAAACTTGTTGCAAATAAAACTAAATAAATGTTAACATTTTATTGCAGGGGTTTTCAAATAAGGGAAACGGTTTACATGAAGAGTTTATTAAAAAATAAAACATTAAAATCATCTATAAGTTTGATTCTTGTATTATTTTTCTGTGGTTTTTATTCATTTGCAAATAGTGCCGAGCTTTTAAGCGACAAAGAAATACTTGATATCAAAAACGAAGCATTTGCACTATACTCTACAAACAACAAAAAAGAAGCGCTTGAACTTATAAACAAAATCCCTCAAAACAGGCGTGACAGCGATGTTTTTGTAGTTTTAGGCAACATATATGACGATTTGGGTCAAAGGGGAGTTGCAATAGAGAACTTTAATAAAGCTGCAACTATTGATAACAAAGCCTATAAAGCGTACTACAATATAGGCTGCATACTCTTAAAGAAAAAATCCTACACTCTTGCGGAGAAAAATTTTAAACTGAGTATCAAATCTAACAGTGAATTTGCCTATTCTTACTACAATCTTGCAAGCTGCTATCTGGCAAAAGAAAACTATTCAAAAGCAAAAAAATACCTTATAAAAGCAATATCAATAAAAGCGGATGAAAAAGACTTTTATATCAACCTTGCATACTGCTACAAAATGCTCGGCGATGATAAAGCAGCGCAAAAAATAGTAGATTCGCTAAACAGCCTCAAGACTTCGACTTAATTTCAAAAGTCATTTTCATAAAATCAAGCCCCTGATAGTCAGGAAATTTTTTCTTGATTTTATTATAAGTTCTAAGAGCGTTTTCGCTATCGCCAATCTTATCGTAAGTTAGAGCAAGGTTTGAATAATATTTTGGGAACTGCGTGGGGTTATTTTTTATAGCTTTTTTAAAGTATTTAATAGCATTATCCCAGTCTTCAATCGAATAAAATATTAAACCCATTTGATTATTTGCCCTGTGTGAGCGCTCTTGCAGCCTAAGAGCTTCTTCGCAGTATTTCTGAGAATTTTCCCACTGCGCCAAACTTGCATAGCAAATAGATAAGGCGTAGTTAGCATCATAACTTTTAGTATCTTTTTCAAGCACTTTTTTAAACTCTTCAATTGCCTCATCAATTTTATTTTTTGAAAATAAAATACACCCTATGTTAAATATCGTATCAAGGTCATCAGGACATAACTTAGAGGCGATTTTATACAATTCAAGCGCCTTTATATCTTCGCCTAAATACTGATAACAAAGTGCCATGTTATATGAAATTTTATAATTTTTCGGCTGGAGTTTTTTTGCCTGTTCAAACAACTCTAAAGCACGCTTATAGTTTTTCTTTTTATAGTAATCAAGCGCTTTATTGTAATATTTTTTCCAGTCTTTAAAAATATTAATGCCAAACATATTTTTATTGTATAATAATCCTATGGATAAACAAACTCTAATTGAACTATATTCGTCAGACTTAAATAAATTACTTGCTCTGGCTAAAGAAAAAACAAAAAACACGGTTGAGTTTTGCTCTTTAATAAGCGCAAGAACGGGTAAATGCCAGGAAGGCTGCAAGTACTGCGCACAGAGTTCTTATTACATGACAAATATTCCCACTCATCCGCTTGTTGAAACACAAGAAGTAATAAAGGTGGCTCGCGAAGCAAAGGCCAACGGTGCAACAAGATTTGCAATAGTTACATCGGGCAGAGGCCCTCTGGATAAAGATATGCCGCGCTTTTGCGAGATGATATCGGAAATTAATAAACTCGGTCTTAAAAGCTGCGCCTCAATAGGGCTTCTAAAAGACGGACAAGCACAAATGCTAAAAGAAGCGGGACTTGTAAGGTTTCACCACAATATAAACACCTGCCGCTCATATCATCCCTGCATTACTCACACTCACACCTATGAAGACAGGCTCGACACCATAAGAAAGGTTAAAGAAGCGGGGCTTGAACTTTGCTGCGGAGTAATAATCGGCATGGGCGAGACAATTGAACAAAGAGTTGAAATGGCGCTTGAACTTGCACAAATTAAGCCTGAGTCCATTCCTTTCAATATTTTAACGCCGATTAAAGGAACTCCTTTTGAAAATTACGGCGATAAAATAGATGAAGAAAATATTTTAAGAACGGCAGCAATATTTAAAATTGCAAATCCCGATTCTATAGTAAGGTTTGCAGGAGGCAGAAAGGCAAGGCTTTCTAAGGAAAACATGGAACTTGCGCTTGACAGTTGCATTGAAGGGATACTAATCGGCAACTACCTCACAACAATAGGAATTACACCCGAGGAAGATATAAAAACCCTTGAAAAATTAGGAAAAACTCTAAGTGTTTGATTACATCAAAGGAACTTTAATATCTAAAAACCACCCCTATGCAGTTATTGAAAATAACGGCATAGGATACTCTGTTTTCTGTAACGCAAGGACTTTAGGGCTGCTTGATGATGTGAATAAAGAAACAAAAATTTATACAAAGCTTATTCACAAAGAAGATTCTATGACTCTTTGCGGCTTTTGTCACAGAGAAGACAGGACAATTTTTGATATTTTAACTTCAGTATCAGGCATAGGTACAAAAGTTGCAATGTGCCTTTTGGATGAATTCTCGGGCTCAGAGCTTATAGGGGCGGTTATTGAAGAGGACTATAAACTTATCTCAAGAACCAAAGGCGTCGGAGCAAAAATGGCTCAAAAAATCATCCTTGAGCTGAAAGACAAACTCACAAGCCTGAATGTATCATCTGAAATAACGGCAGAAAAGATAAACACCATATCAAATAACATATCCAAAGAAACCATTCTTGAAGTACAAAGTGTGCTTCAATCTTTAGGTTACAGTCAGCAAGAGTACAAAGGCGCTCTTGAAATAAGTGCAAAAAATTCTAAAAAAGACGATTCCCAAGAGATTTTAAGGCAAACTCTTCAAATATTATCAAATTCATAAAGGATAGAATAATGGCAGAAAAAAAATTAAAAGTGCTTTTTGCAAGCGCAGAAGTTGCACCGTTCTCTAAAGTCGGCGGCCTGGCTGACGTTGTGGGGGAACTTCCCGTATATTTAGAAAAAGAAAACTGCGAGATAGCAATTTTTACCCCGCTATACGGCTCAATAGACCAAGAAAAATGGGGTATAAAAGAGCTTGAAAACTCAGAACTTCAGATAGATATGGGGCATACCCGCCACGTATTCAAGTTAAAAATGTGCAAACTGCCCAAATCAAAAAATATAAATGTATTTTTTGTAGACAACCCAAAATACTTCTCCTGCTTTAATGTTGTCTATCCTCAATGGGTAGATGAAATGTATGAACAGCAGCGCTACGTGTCATTTTCTCTTGCGGTTCTTGAATACGCAAAACTGCTTAACTTTAAGCCGGATATTATTCAAGCTAACGACTGGCATACTGCAATGCTGCCTGTTTACATTAAAAACAACTACAAATTTGATGAATTTTATTCAAATACAAAAACAGTCTTTGCAATACATAATCTGGCATATCAGGGCTCATGCGACAAATCTATTATAGATTTTGCAAATATGCGCTGGGATTGCGTATACAATGACCAATGTGTCGAGCACTACGGCAGAGTAAACTGGGTAAAAGGCGCGATATATTGCTCAGATAAAATAGTAACGGTGTCGCCTCGCTACGCAAGAGAAATCCTCGGCTCAGAGTTTGGCGAAGGTATGGACTACACTCTTCGCGGTCAAACATACAAACTCTGCGGTATTTTAAACGGTACTGACTACGACAAAAAAGACTTTGACCCCAAAGTTAAACCCGAATTTAAAGCCAAGGTGCAGCAAATGTTTGGTCTGCCGCAAAACCCTGACAGACCTCTTATTGCAATGATTTCAAGGCTAGTGTATCAAAAAGGGCTGTCTTTAGTTGACTTTGCAAAATTTGACTTAATGAATCTGCCTGCAGATTTTGTATTCTTGGGAACGGGCGAATACGGCTTTGAAAATATGCTCATATGGGTGTCAAACAACTCATCCAATATGCGCGCTTGGATAGACTTTAAGCCTGATTTATCCGAAACCATATACAAAGGTGCGGATATGTTCCTTATGCCTTCGCTTTTTGAACCTTGCGGCATTTCTCAAATGATAGCAATGAAATACGGCACAGTTCCAATCGTCAGAGCAGTAGGCGGATTAGACGATACTGTAATTTCTTATCCTAACGAAAAAGCTAACGGATTTAAGTTCTTAACTTATGATGCGCGCTCTATGGTTGATGAAGTCAAAAACGCCGTCTGGACATACATCGACAGGCGTGATGACTTTAACAAAATCATCAAAAACGCCATAGCATCAAAGTTCACTTGGCAAGACAGCGCAGTTAAATACAAACTTCTCTACCTTGATGCGCTGGGCAGAAAATAACTCCAAAGGCTAAAATATCAATTACCCTTTTATCGGATAACAAAAAAATTCAACAAGTATAAACTTTAAGCATTATGTTTGAATTTTTAAAAAGTTTATCCGATAAATCGACCTGCTCAAGTATGGGCATATGTTCAATTGACCCGACGGTAAGCGCCGTTGAAGAACTTTTACTCTCGGAAATAAGAGAGATAAGTTTTTATGTAATAAAACTCAGAGAACTCTCTCAAGTTAACAGAGAGATAGAAAACAGGCTCATAAAAGGTCTTTCTGTAATTATGATAAATACGAGTTTCGATAAAGAAGATTTTCTGCATTTTCTTGAAGCACTTTGCTATGACAAAAAATCCGTAAAAGAAAGATATGTAAACTTTTGCAAGGCAAATCACATTTCATGTGAGCTTATAGATTTTAACTGCGACACTTGCGAAAATAAATCCATAAACTCCATGATTAAAGTCGGCGAAGCCAAAATGCAGAACAAATATAAAGGTATAAGTATTGAAAAACAAAGACTTTTTGAACTTATAACCGTATTTGCAAAAACAAGCTCCATTATTCTTGAGCTTTTAAAAAAAGTTAAAGAAGATACTTCATACTATGACTTTGAAGTTATAAGATTTTTTGCCCTCACAAATTCCCTTTCTACAAGGGCAGAAAAACTAAGAAGAAGAATTTTGGAATTTTCTAAAATAGGCTATGAAATCCAAAAAGAAACAAACAGGCTATATGAGGAGCGCTACGGCAAAAGAGAAAGTGCAAAAATTCTTTTAAATGCCAAAAAGGGCAAATCAATTTTAATAAGCGGGCCTGACCTCATTGAGCTTGAAGAACTTCTTGAAGCTATAGGCAAAAGAGAGATTAACATTTACACAAACTCTACAATGTTTATAGCCCATAGTTATCCAAAATTTAAAAAATACAAAAACCTTATAGGCCACTACGGCACATCAGACGCACAGGTAGATTTTGCAAACTTTCCGGGGGCGATTTTAATAACACAAAACTTCAGCCAAAAAATAGATACACTTTTAAGAGGTACAGTGTATTCAAATAAAATAATCGCGCCAAACAGAGTGTTTAAAATAAAAAACAAAGACTACGAACCGCTTATTGAGGCGGCTCTAAAATTGGACGGATTTAGTAAGTCAGAAAATAACATATACCTTGAGTTTGAGCATAATTTTGAAAAAATTGAAAAAACTCTGCAAGAACTTAAAAACAAAAGTGTTGTAATTGTTGTGGGCGAAAACTCAACAGAAGACGATATCCAGGAATTTGGCGACAAAAAAGTAATTAATCTTGCCTGCCCCATAGAATCCGACAAACTCTTATACACACTTGATAAATGTTTAGAAATGAACATAAAGACAGATTTGTTCTTCACATCTTGTTCAATAAGTTCTATAAATACACTTATGTCGGTACTTTTTATGGAACTTGAAAACATCTGCTTTGTAAACTGCTCTTCATCTATAATAAACCCTCATGTGCTTGAGGCGCTTGAAAAAGACTTTAGGGTAAAAATTATTCGCTAGGGGTTTTTTCAACTATTTTAAATTCATAACCTAAAAAATTCAAAACCTCTTGCACGGTTTCAAAACGTATTCTTTTCTTTGATAGCATTACAGAAAAATTACTTGACGCGGGCATATCAAAGCCCGCGTCTTTCATCTTTACAAGCAGTTTCCTCATTGATAAACCACGCCTTAAAAGAAGTATTTGAATCTCTTGTTTGATATTTAACATAATATCAATGCTACCTATATTTATAACAATTGACAATTTTAAAAACTGTTGCTATACATGTTATATTATTGCTATGTTATTAATATCAAATATTAAGGAGCGGAGAAATTATGCACTTGGGTAATAAAAGAGCTTTTACACTGGCTGAACTTTTAACGGCTGTCCTTGTAATATCGGTTATTATGGTAGCTTTAGCTCCTGTTATAACAAAAAGAATGAAAGATTCTATCAGTGTGCAGACTGATAATAAAAAGGGTCTTGAAATTTATACTAACCCCGGAACTTATACTTTTGATGTTCCGATTGGAATAAATACTTTATTTATCCAAGGCTCAGGCGGCGGAGGCGCAGGTGCAGGCTCAACTTATGTTGAAAAAGATATTTCTTTTACAAGTTCAACAACTTGGACTGTGCCAAACGGGGTTAATCAAATAACATTAACAATTATTGGCGCAGGAGGCGGCGGAGGCGG
>CALUSB010000017.1 GCA_944323335.1 Candidatus Gastranaerophilales bacterium | reverse complement strand
GCAATAAGAACGTCAATGGCAGATTATAAGAAAACGGATAACTTAATTGATTTGCCGTTATATACTCTTGAAAATATTAAGAATCTGGGAACGAATTAATGGGACGCGCGAATTGGCTTTATTTTTTAGGAACCAAAAGTAATAAATGCGAACTTTTTGTATATGGAATATCATTACCCACATCTAGTGGATTTTGTTTTAACCATAAACATGATCTTGGAAAAATTGGTGATAAAAGATTATATGCATTTGAAAGTGTTACTAATGATATAAACATTCCCAATATAAGTAATAATGTGGTTCAACTAAATATTTATCATAAAGATCTTAATAAGGATGTTTTCATTGTTTATAAAAATAAATATATACAAAGTAATGAACCAAACGATGTGCGTATTGAATCGCCAATAGGACAGACTGTATACGTAAACAGTTATTATTCTTTAGAATTTTATAATTTCAATAATGGTATGTTTTTAAAAGAAGAAAACAAAGAATTACTACTATTGATTTTATCAAAAATGGAGCAAGATAGCGGCCAACACTTTAATGAAAGTTATTTTCAACGATTAGGGTGTTTTGAATATATAGAAGCTATGCCTTGGGCAGAGACTTCTGCACCATTTACAATATCTACTTCAAGAGGCTTTCCTAATAAATACAGTATTAAGAGGGATAAAGAATATTTAAAAGAAAAAGTCTTTGTGCATTTAATTGTTTACTCTAAACACAATGATGTGTTATTAGATGAGTTTAAAATATTTAAAGAAAATACTTGTGAACTTCAATTTGATACAGAAATATACAATGACACTAAATATAAATACAGTATATTTGATTCACAAGGAAAACTAATTTATAAAGATTCTGGCTATTGGATGTTGGGTCTCTCTTTACAAATGAATATAATTTCTGATACAGTAAAAATTAATTCTGCAAATGGAATTAAAACAATATCTGCATATACGCCAACCAAACCGATAGATATACAATACCCTGCTAATCAAATTATTCAAGATATTGATTCAAATATAAATATTATAAAAAATATTAAAAAATCCCAAAATATTAATCTAAGGGAATCTTTTCCACAACAAAAATGGTTTGACAAGAATGAAAATACCATACAAGAAATTTTTAATTTTATAAAAGAACACTTGCAATACAATGCACAAATTTTAATTGTTGATCCTTTTATTTCACCAGAATCTCTTGAATTATTGATGAATATAAACAATACAAGTATCAGTATAAATATCATTTCTTGTTGGGGAAACAATGACCCTGATTCAAATGATAAATCGTCAACAAAAGAAATTATAGAAAAAACAAAAGCTCTAATTAAAAAATTTGCAAATACTTCATTTCCTGTTGGAAAATTAGTGTGGCATAATTTAGGTAAAGATAATTTTCACGATAGATTTATATACATATCAAGTCAAAAGGAAGATAAAATATTTCTGCTATCTAATAGCATAAATAATCTATTAAAACACTATAATTTTGTAATTTCTGAATTAAAAGGAGTTACTAAAGAGAAAGCAATAAAATATATTAACAATATAAAAACAAATTGTAGAGAAATGAACAGAATATTCCCTGAGGTAGAAAATGTTTAGTGAAGAATTGTATATAAATGAAGCTATGACAGATATATACAAAATCGAAAGCCCCGCAAATCATAATTTTTGTGGTACTAATGAACATCCTAATATTTCAGAGAATGATTATAAGATTTTTGATAACTATTTAAAAAATAATTCTAATTTAAATTTAAAAATTTTATTAGGAGGGTTAAGTCTTTTAGCATACGGGTTCAAAGACGATAGGACTGTAATTATAAATCACATAAAAAACAATTCATTACACATAAAACAACAAATAGATAAAGTTATTCCAGATTTATGGAATGAATACGATGAAAAGGGTATTCAATACTATAATAAATTATTAAATAGTGAATTTTCATATAAATTAATTAATACTCTTGATATTGCACATCCACCACGTCTTTCACAAAAATATTATTATGGTCTCAAATATTTACTTTTATTGTGGGCAACAAATTGCTATGATGATTTTGAAAAATGGTATAAAGAAACAGAACGAAAAGATTTATTACTATATTTCATAGCTACAATTTTGGAATCACACTATATTTATAATGCAAAAAATAAAAATTTTACTAATTCTAAAATTAATTGGCTTAGATGCTTGAACAATTTTGTAATATATCCTATTTCTAATACTTTTCCTTTTGCTGATAAAGACAAAAAAGTATCAGATATAATAACTTCTGCAATACCTAATAAAGAGAAACTTGATTTAATACTATATTATTTGTTCCAAAATTTTGGGACATTAACTGGAGCTTATGATGAAGAAAATAAAGAACAATTTGGACAGCTAATTGAATTACTAAAAAAATTAGATATCAATGATTATTTTACATTAGATTATCTAAAAAATTTAAATTTATGGATATACAAATACTATATCGTCTTTGAAATTATTGCAAATATTGAAATTGATGCAAAAGATGACATATTTAAATACATTTTAAGATTGATTGATAAATCACAAGAAAAGGATGTTATTACAATTAGTGAGATATTATTGGCTAATTTATATGGACGCATTATAATAAATCTACCAGAAAATTGTTTAGATGATGCAGAAAAGAATTATTCTGCGATAAAAAGAGATTTATCAAAACCATATTTTTATTCAAGGAAACATGACAAATGGAATAGATACATTGCTAAAGCTATTTTTTATACAATTGTGTTTTATATTATAAATTATCCTGATAAGACAAAATGCGCCCATATAGTAGACGATTTTCTCCGTATAAAAAAAGGATTAAGACATTATCTAGATAAAGAAATAGATGGCTTAGTGCAAAACCTGCAGGAACAACTAAAAAATATATAGAATCTTGACTGAAACTAGTATACTTTATAGTAATATTCAAGTATTTTGTCAGTTTTTTATGATTATTAATTTTGTATTTTTTTAATATAATAAACCTTTCCGACTTTGTTCCGACTTAAATTTGGACTTTTTAAATGGGACATTTTTGTCCTTTATTTAAAATCGCTACAGCCCTATCAGTGCCTAAGTTTCAGGTAGCTTATTTGAATTTTTGTTGGATTTTGAGAGACAAAAAGAGTAGCAAAAGACCAATTTGAGTGATTACAGTCAATTTGAAAAATATCGTCAATATTCAAACACATTCCTTAATACAGGCTATAATTTCACATCTCAAATGTCTCATTAAACCTTATTGAGTTAGAATTTTAAATATTAAGCCCCGTCTGATAAGCTTCTTTTAAGTAGTTTTGATGCTGCTTAACTTCATTTGGCGAGCTTACACCAACTGCCTTTATAACCCCTTTTAATCTTGTATGGCTAAGACACTCTATCCAGCCTTCAACACCCTTTATTGTACCGTTAATTGCAGACTCGTCAGGTTCTGCTGCAGTTGCTATAAGGTAAACATCTCTAAATTTATAATCAGATACATAAAGCGGATTTAGCCTGTCGATAAGCGTTTTCATCTGTCCCGACATAGCATAGTAATAAACAGGAGTTGCCCAAACTACAACGTCAACTTCTTTTATTTTTTCAAAAATTTCCGTAACATCATCGTCTATTACACATTTTTTTGTATGAGCACATGATAAACACCCTTTACAGAAAGCAATTTTTTTATCCTTTAGGGTAATTTTTTGCGCGTCGCTACCGCCTGCGATTGCACCCTTTATAAACTCATCCGCCAAAATATCAGAATTAGCGTTATTTCTCATGCTTGTTGATATTACTAAAACTTTCTTTGCCATATTCACCTCTTTATTTCAAATTATTTTTATAAAATTCTTCTATTTTATCTAAGGGTATTTTCTCAAGATTATCATATAAATCGGTATGATTTGCATCTTTAACAATAAATAACTCTTTATTTTCTCCTTTTAATTTTTTAAATACATCCTCGCTAAAATATCTGCTGTGAGCATTTTCACCATGTATTATTAAAACGGCACTTTCAATTTCATCGGCGTAGCAAAGTATGGGTTGGTTTATTAAAGAAAGCGCAGAGGTTGAATTCCAGTTTCCGTTTGAATTAATAGAATTTTTATGAAATCCTCTTTTTGTTTTGTAGTAATTCCAATAATCTTTAACAAACTGAGGCTCGCTACCATCAAGCTTTTGAGGTAATCCGTCAGCTTTTGCATAAGTATTTTGGGTAAAGTCTTTTGTTCTTTGATTGTTTAGTGCAACTTTCATATCATATCGAGCTTTTTTGTCAATCGTGTCATTGTAGCCTTTAGCACTGACTCTTGTCATATCATACATAGTAGATGTTACAGTTGCTTTAATTCTTGTATCAATTTGAGCGGCATTTAGAGCAAAGCCGCCAAAACCGCAAATACCGAGTATTCCTATTTTATCGGGGTTAACATTTTTATAATTACTCAAAAAATCAACCGCAGCGCTAAAATCTTCCGTATTTATGTCAGCAGACGCCACATGTCTTGGCTCTCCTGAACTTTCGCCCGTATAAGAAGGGTCGAAAGCAAGAGTTATAAAACCTCTTTGGGCTAATGTCTGAGCATACATACCTGAAGCCTGCTCTTTCACTGCGCCAAAAGGCCCTGAAACAGCTATTGCAGGCAGTTTATCGTTATCTTTTATCCCCTTTGGCAAATACATATCAGCACACAGCACTATGCCAAATCTGTTTTTAAAATTGACTTTCTTAACTTCAACCTTGTCACTTTTAGGAAAAACCTTGTCCCAAGAATCGTTTTTTGCGCTAACCATATTTTGAACTCCCGTAAAAAGAAAAATTACCAAACAAAAAAGTAAAACATTTTTAACCATAACTTCACCATGAAACTATTTTTTTATTATTTACTATGCTTTGCAAAATAGCAAATACTTATATTCTATTTCAATTTATACCTGTAGAGCATACACAATCAATTGTGCTAAAATAAATCCTATGCTGACTAAAACAAAAAACTTTAACATAATATATGATGACATGCTTAAACAATTTCCAAAAGAGGAGTTGAAACAAAGAGAGCATTTTCTGAAACTTTTTAATAACAACTATGTGCTCTATGAATACAGCGAAGAAAAAGATACTAATACAAAAGGCTACTGTATTGTTTTTGAAGGGAAAGAGTATATTCTGACAGATTATTTAGCGATATTTAAAAAATTTCATTCAAAAGGCTTCGGTGCAAAAATCATTGAAGAGCTTAAACACCTATACCCTGAAAAGCTCGGCTGCTTTTTTGAAGTTGAACCGATTGAAGCAAATAATATACAAACTCAAAGAAGAGCAAAATTTTACCAAAGACAAAATGCAAATAAACTTAACTTTAACTATCTTTATCCAAATCAAAACGGCTATATACCGCTTGATTTGTATTATTTACCATACAGCAAAAATACACCTGCAAAAAAACAAATTACAAATTTCATAAAAGAATTTTTCTTTTGCGTGCACAAGGATATAGAGCACATTGAGCAGGTTTATGAAAAAATCCTTAAAATAAATCAAATTTAATTTACAGCCAAAAATCCCCCTCCTATACAATTAAAAACAGCTCATAATACTCTTAAAATACATTATGCCAAGAATATTAAGAGAAACTCTCATTGACTACATTAAAGATGTTTTTGAGTTTGAAAATGAAATAAATCCAAAAAGAGTTTATCATTACAACAACAAAAAATACTCAGACGGGGACGTTTTTTATCTTATTGAAAGAGAATTAAGGCTAAATAACAACCCTGCACTTTTATATGCAATCAAAAAAGCAAAAGAGCTTAATGTAAAATTAAAAATAATCTGCCCAAGACTTACATACGATGTCAAAAATAAGCAGGAGTTTATTCAAAGGCAGATTTTGCAATGCGCAAAAAATTTTTTAAACTCGGGTTTTGATTTTTCTTTTGTTGATACAAAATTCCTCAAAGAGAGCAATATAGGGCTTTTAATTATTGACTTTAACCCGCTTGAGGATAAAAACCGTTTCCATGACTTTCCTTTTAAAATTGTTGAAATTGACGGGCACAATATAATCCCCGCAAGATTTTTATCCGACAAACAGGAATACAGTGCCGCAACCATAAGAAGAAAAATCTACCTAAATATCGCATCTTTTTTAACTTGGGATAAAGACCTTACAAAAGCTAAAGTTGAGGCGGATTTTGTACTTGAAGATTTTATTAAAAACAAACTTGATTACTATAGAGAATTTAGAAACGACCCGACAAAAGATGTGCAATCAAATCTTTCAAAATACCTTAATTTAGGCTTTATTTCTTCAAAAAAAGCAGCTCTTGAAGTTATTAAATCAAATGCAAAAAGAGAAAACAAAGAGGCGTTCCTTGAAGAATTAATCATAAGAAAAGAACTCTCGGATAACTTTTGCCTATACTGCAAAGACTTTAAAAGTCTTACCTGCGCGCCACAGTGGGCAAAAATGTCACTTAAAGAGCACAAAAATGATTTAAGAGAATATATTTATTCAAAAGATGAACTTGAACACTCTAAAACCCACGATGAACTCTGGAACGCAACACAAAGGCAGCTTGTAAGAGAAGGCAAAATACAGGGGTATTTAAGAATGTATTGGGCAAAACAAATACTAAGGTGGTCAAATGACCCAAATTGCGCCCTTAAAAATGCAATTTATCTGAATGACAAATACGCATATGACGCAAAAAGCACTAACGGCTATGTATCAATCCTCTGGGCAATAGCAGGGCTGCATGACAGAGCCTTTAAAGACAGGTATATAACGGGTAAAATAAGAATAATGACAAAAAAATCTATTGCAAAAAAATTTGATATTAAAAAATATATAGAAAAATATTCAACCTAGCCTTTTAACTTTTCAAGAAAAATTCTTGATGCCTTAGTTAAGACCTGCTCTTTTTTCCACACAACATCAAGAGCGGATTCAAGTTTTGGATAAAACGGTCTGAAACAGAGGTTTTTATTTGAAACAAGTTTATCAAGCCCTATAGCATAGCCTATTTTAGCCTCTACCATAACAGAGGCATTGTATATTAGATTATATGTCGCTACAATATTTAACTTATCTATATATTCGCCAAACCACTTTGTAAAATCATTTTGCACAAGATATTTTTTTGATAATTGTCTTGAGGCGATAAGCGGGATGTTTTCTAAATCCTTAACCGTTACAAATTTCTTTTGCGCAAGCTTGTCATCTTTTCTTAAAATCAAGCCCCAAGTGTCTTTTGAGTTAAGTGATACAGAGTTATATTTTGATAAATCAATAGGCTGTATTAACACTCCAAAGTCTAAAAGTCCCTTGTCAAGCTTTTCTACAACGTCTTCACCGTTGCCGCTATACATATGAAACTTAATTTGAGGATATTCTTGTTGAATTTCTCTTATAATTTCAGCTATGTGAAAAATTGACTCGCTCTCGCCGCCACCTATATAAACATCACCCGAAACCGAGTTTTTATCGTTTTTAAATTCCGAATAAGTTTTATCCGCAAGCTCTACTATCTCCTGCGCCCTTGCTTTGAGTACAAGACCTTCTTGCGTTAGAGAAATACTGTGTTTTCCTCTTACAAAAAGCTTATGCCCCAACTCTAGCTCTAAATCCATCAACTGCCTTGAAAGAGTCGGCTGAGTAAGGTGCAAAACATTTGCAGCCTTTGTTATACTGCCTGTTTGAGCAACCGCAAGAAAATACTTTAAAACCCTAAGTTCCATAAAAAAATAATATTTTATTAATCTATGCTTGTCAAGCATAGATTAATATTTAATATAAGTATTTGCTATTTTTCAAAAGCAATAAATAATAAAAATAAATGAGGTGATTTTATGAATACAAAAACACAAAGAGAAAAAATGCTCTTAGGCGAAGAGTACATTGCTTTTGATGAAGAACTAACAAAAATGCGCCAGAAGTCGTTTAGCGCAACTATGAAATTTAACACAAGCGGGGATAAAAAATATATAGAAGAAATTTTTTCAAGAAAATTTGAAAATTTTATAATAAATCCTCCTTTTTACTGCGATTACGGAGAAAATATAGAAATAGGAAAAAATGTCTTTATAAACTTTAACTGCTCAGTCTTATCCTGTGCAAAAGTAACCATAGGCGACAATTGCTATATTGGCCCGAATGTCCAAATATACACCGCCCAGCACCCGCTTGACTCAAAGAGAAGAAATAAAGGTATAAATATGGCAAAACCGATTAAAATAGGTAAAGACTGCTGGCTTGGCGGCGGGGTTATAGTGCTTGCGGGAGTTGAGATAGGAGATGGCACAACAATAGGCGCCGGCAGCGTCGTTACAAAAAATATCCCGAAAAACTGTACTGCTGCGGGGAACCCTTGCAGGGTAATAAGATATTTAGATGAAAAATAAAACTACACCTGCATGTTTTTAAGCTCGGGGCTTACTTTAAAATCAGCACCGGTAGATTGTCTTATATCATCAATAGTAAACATCGGGTTAATTTCGCTCATTAAAAGCCCTTGATTTGTGACTTCAAAAACACATCTTTCGGTTATTATCAAATCCACTTCAGATGTGGCGGTAAGGGGTAAATCGCACTTTTTAACAATTTTTATCTGATTTTTTGATAAATGTTCCATTACAACAATGACTTTTTTTGAACCCACAACAAGGTCCATAGAGCCGCCCATGCCTGGTACAAGCTTGTTTGGAATCATCCAGCTTGCAAGATTACCCTCTTCATCTACCTGCAGTGCACCAAGCACAGTAGCATCAATGTGCCCGCCTCGCATAATCGTAAAAGCCATTTGCGTGTCATAAAAACAACATCCCTTAATAGGCTCAACAAAAGCGCCTCCCGCGTTTATTATCCTCGGGTCGGGGCTTTCTCCCTGATGTAGTCTGCCTGCACCCAAAAGTCCGTTTTCCGATTGAAAAATTACACCCACACTATCATCGACATAATTGGCCACTTCTGTAGGCAGTCCTATACCAAGAGTCACAACATCGCCTCTTTTAAACTCTTTTGCAGCTCTTTTTGCTATAATTTCTCTTATTTTTTCTTTTGTGAGTTCACTTTGCACAACAGGCATTAATCTTCCTCGCGCTTTACAATGTAATCTACAAAAAGCCCCGGTATAACAACGTCGTTAGGGTCAATACAGTCAACAATCTCATCAGCTTGAACAATTACAACATCAGCCGCTGTTGCCATAACCGTGTTAAAATTCCTTGTTGTGCCGTAAAATGAAACATTGCCGTACTTGTCTGCTTTTGTGCCGTAAATAAGTGCAAAATCAGCTCCCAGCGGCTTTTCGAAAATAAATTTTTTACCCTCAACTTCGATAATTTCTTTGTTATCTTCAAGGATTGTACCAATGCCCGTTTGAGTAAGAACACCGCCAAGCCCTGCACCTTTTGCTCTTATTTTTTCTACGAGAGTTCCCATAGGAACAAGCTCAACCTCAGTCTCGCCGCTTTGCATTTGCCTGCCTGTTTCGGGGTTTGTACCGATGTGGGCTGCTATTACTTTTTTTGCAAGCTTATTTGTGATGATTTTACCCTTATCGACATTAGGGTATGATGTGTCATTGCAAATCATTGTAAGATTTTTTTTACCCTGAACCACAAGCTCGTCAATAAGTTTATCCGGCGCTCCGCAGCTTAAAAAGCCGCCAATCATAACACTTGAGCCGTCTTTTATTAAATTTATGGCATCTTTTGCGCAGACAATTTTTTTCATGCTTTATCCCTTGCGCAAAATTCTACCATAAATAATACTATAATACAATTTGTGTGCCGACTATGAACTTATGAGAATCGGGTTTTGCGTCATTTTGGCAAAATACATAGTTAAAAATAAGCTTTAGCGCCTGCCCTTTAATATAATAGTTAAGCCCTGCCGTGTATTCTCTTTGGTTGTTATGGTCTTTTGACCTGTCGGGGTTAAATTCATCGTATCTTGCCAGAACTTCTATTTTTTTTGTCAAACGATAAGCCGCAGTAGCATAAAAACCCTCTGCCCTGTTTGAGGTTGAGCCGCTTCCGCCGTTAGAGCCGTCAGAATTAGCATATTCAGCTCTTGCCCAAAATCTTTTATATTCATAACTTAGCGCAGCACCTGTCATAAAGTAGTCAAGAGAGTGTTTTTTGCCCGCTACAATGCCGCCGCCGGCTACTATTTTTCCCCATTTGCCATCTGTCTTGCCGAGAGGTTTAATATTTACCCAGCCGTCAAATTCAAAGCCCGGGAAAAATTCTCTAAAAAACGTATCGGAACTATATCCGCCAAAGTCATAATCTACAAGGGAATAATCCCCTCTTACTCTAAGACCGAATTTTCTGACGTTTGCCAAGTTTCTTGATATTTGAGAGCGAGCAACAAAAGGTAATGTATAGGGAGATTGAGCACCTTCATATCCTACCCCCGGTCGAGAATTACCTATTAACACGTTATGGTGAGGTATTCTGTTTGTCTCAAAGTAAGCATCTTGTATAAACTGTTGTAAAAAGCCTCTTGCATGGGTTGGTGTCGGGTCTAACATCAAGCGAAAACCTTCTTTACCGCCTCTAAATTTACCGTCAAATATGATATTTATAAGCGCCATATTAAATTTAGTGTCGGTATCTGAGTTTTCATTCATCTGAGTTGTTATATTACCTTGAAGTGCTACCCATGTTTGAAAACTCTCCAGAGGCCCTCTGTCAAATTTCATGGTAAGTTGTTTTTTAAGCAGCTGCGAAGGTACATCGGTGCGCTCGATTTGAAGCTTTAAGACATCATTTGGAGCACTTTTTAAGTTAGATAAAAACGTATCTTTATCCGCTTGCAGCTGTTGTTCAAATTCTTCTTTTGTATGCCCCGTAATACTTTGCACAAAGTCCCCGTCAAGATTTTGCTCAAGGTGAATTTCCTCCTCAATAGCAAAAGCACAGGGAGAAAAAATAAAAAGAAATAAAAGAGCGGATAAAATCTTTTTCATTGTCCCGATTAATTTATAAGGCGGTCTAAATAGACCGCCTGTGTATAAGTTACTTACTTAAGTCTTTTCCGTGGTCATCTCTTAGATATGCTGTCCAGAACAAAAGAACAACAAATACAAAAGCACCTACCATATTACCTAATGTAACAGGCAACAGGTTACCAAGTAAGAATGATTTTATGTTAAGTGTTGCAAGTTGCTCAGCACTCAAGCCTGAAGCTGCGGCGATAGCAGGAGTAGCTTTTAGGAATAAACCGTTTGATATAAAGTACATATTTGCGATACTGTGTTCATAGCCTGATGCAACGAATGTTGTGATAGGGAAAAATATTGCAAAAATCTTACCTATAACGTGACGAGAAGATGAAGCCATCCAGATAGCAAGACATACAAGCCAGTTACACAGGATACCTCTTGTAAATGCTTCAACAAAAGTTAGGTTTACTTTTGTATAAGCAGTTGTTAAACCTAAAACACCAAGAGCTTCATGGGAGTTATGAGAGCAGCCTGTAAAGTATATTATTGTAGCCAAAATCACAGAACCTACAAAGTTTCCTATATAAACTATTGTCCAGTTGCGAAGAAGTTTAGCAAGGCTTGTTTTCTTCTCAATTACCGAAAAAGTCATCATAACATTACCGGTAAATAGTTCAGCACCCGTTAAAACAACCATCATAAGACCTGTAGCAAATGTCATAGCTCCGATTAACTTTGCAAAGCCCCAGCTTACAGCTTCCGTCCCTGTCATAACATTAAGTGAAACCTGCGCACCAAAAGCAATCAGCGCACCCGCTGCTATTGCAAGTACAAATGTTTTTGATTTTCTAAAGTTAGCTTTTGCAGGCATAACATTGTCAGCAAGTTCATGGGCAACATGATTTGGTGAAATACAATCTTTTGTATCTAAGTTTTGTTGTTCAGTCATCTTTTTCTCCTTTAATTCCATACCTTTAAGACATCAACAAGAGCGCAAAACATAACTTTTGCGAGTATACGGTGCATATATAAAATACGGCTCTGTATAAAAATCTTAAGTTGTTAATGACCAAAGTCCGATGAAAATTTTATATCGTAAAATTTTAATTTCAAGCAAAAATTTTAATTGTAAAATTTACACTTGACTTTCATTTTTGTTAGATTTATAACACCGTTTGTTAATGGACAGATAATCCGGGATGGAAGTAATGAACAGTTTTTTTACAGGAATAATCACACTTGTTTTAAGTGGTTTTATAGCAGCGCTTTTTAGCAAAAAATATAAAGTTGCAATTTTATCGTTTTTAACAACAGTTGCATCTGTTTTTTGTTTAATACCTGCTTTTAAGGTTTTTATTGAGGGAGAAAATTTAACCTATAGCGCTAATTTTAACCCGATTTTTCAGACGGTTAATTTTACTATAGACCCGCTTGGCGCATTTTTTATAATAGTAATATCAATAATGAGCCTTATGGCGGTTATTTATTCTAACGGATATTTAAAACCCTACCTTGAAAAATCAAAAAATATAAACTCGCACCTTGTATTTTTACCGCTTTTAATAGCTTCAATGCAGTTAGTCGTGACTTGCTCAAACGCGCTTATGTTTCTTATCTTTTGGGAAATAATGTCACTTAGCTCGTTTTTCCTTGTTATTTTTGAATCGGATAAAAAAGAGGTTCTAAAAGCAGGTATAAAATATCTTGTATTTATGCATGTGTGCGTGATATTTATAATCCTTGCTTTTGCACTTTGTGCGATAAACTCCGGTAGCTATGACTTTAGTGCATTCTCTGAAGTATTAAAAAATAACTCACACCTTGCAAATCTTGTTTTTGCCTTTGCTTTTATCGGCTTTGGCACAAAAGCAGGTTTTGTTCCTTTTCACAACTGGCTGCCTGACGCTCACCCCGCTGCACCAAGCCATGTGAGTGCGATTATGTCAGGTGTTATGATTAAAACAGGTATTTACGGTATTTTAAGAATGCTATCAATTATGGGTACACCCTCAAAAGGTATCGCTTATGCCGTTTTAATTATCTCTGTTATATCAGCCCTTTATGGTGTGCTCTACGCCATAACTCAACACGATTTAAAACGCTTGCTTGCTTACCACTCAATAGAAAATATAGGTATAATAGGTATCGGTATAGGGGTTGGTATGCTATCTTTAAGCTACAATAATCCCTCTGTTGCGATTCTTGGTTTTGGCGGTGCAATTTTACACATATTAAACCACTCTATATTTAAGGAATTACTGTTCTTAAGCGCAGGAAGCGTTTATATTAAAACTCATACAAGAAATATTGAAATATTAGGCGGACTTATTAAGTCTATGCCATATAGTGCAGTACTGTTTTTAATAGGTTCGGTTGCAATATGCGCTCTTCCTCCTTTTAACGGATTTATAAGTGAATTTTTAATATACTTTGCTATGCTAAAAGGACTTTTGATAAATAACTTCTTTACATTAATTGTCCTTTTATTCTCAATAGCAGGTTTGGCTCTTGTCGGTACAATGGCTATATTATGCTTTACAAAAGCATTCAGCATAATATTCTTAGGTATGCCAAGGAGCGAAAATGCCAAAAACAATACCAAAGACTCCGACAGAGTAATGCTTATACCAATGGGATTTTTAGCGCTTTTGACACTTTTAATAGGTGTAGCACCTCAATATATGTTTAACTTTGTTCTAAAACCCGCTCAAGTTGTTATGGGAGCACAAACACTGGCAATACCTGCTCAATACGGCGATATTATGCAGACAATTTCAATCTGTGCTTTGTCATTCTTGGCTTTTGTAGTTGTTTTACTTCTTATAAAAGCAAAATTCTCAAACAAAGTTGCACTGCATGAAACTTGGGGCTGCGGTTACGATAAACCCAATAACTTTATGCAATATAGCGCTTCATCGTATGCAAGCCCGTTTTTATCTATGTTAAAGCCTTTATTTAAGAAAGTTTTTGACATAGAAAAACCAAAACAACTCTTCCCCAAAAAAGCTCATTTCAGCTTGCACATTGATGATATTGAAGAAGCATACATAATAAATCCGCTTGTTAAATTTGACGAATGGTTCTTATCAAAATTTGAAAGCATTCAAAGTGGCAACATTCAAAGCTACATAAAATACGGCTTGATATTTTTAGTACTGATAATAATTGGAAGTTTCTATATAGGATAAGTAAAAATGGCGATTAAGATTTTAAATTTGATAATTGTTTTATTTGTACCTTTCCTAATGCTTGGAGTAATCAAAAAAACTAAGGCATTCTGGGGCGGAAGGTACGGCGCACCGGTTTTGCAGCCGCTATATGACTTTGTAAAACTTATGAAAAAAGATTTTGTAATAAGCAAAACCACAAGCGGTATTTTTAGGATTACACCTGTAATTGTTATCGCAAGCGCTTTATTTGCAGCACTTTTTGTACCGCTTGCCTCATCAAGCGCCATAATTAATATCCCTGCAGGATTTATAATCTTTGCGTATATTTTAGGACTTTCAAAGTTCTTTTCTCTAATAGGTGCAATGGATACAGGCAGCAGCTTTGAGGGTATGGGCGCTTCTCGTGAGGCTTGTTTTACAACAATTGTAGAGCCTGCGTTTTTTATGCTTTTGGCCTCAATTATGGCACTAAGCGGAAATTACACATTTGATGCTCTTTCAAAAATTATAGAAAACTCGGGAAATTACGGCATATTGATTTGTATATTTGCGCTAATTGCACTATTTATAATGATTTTAACGGAAGGCTCAAGAGTTCCCGTGGATGACCCTGCTACTCACCTTGAGCTCACTATGATTCATGAAGTTATGATTTTAGACAACTCTGCTGCGGATTTAGCACTCATTACTTGGGCATCGGGTATCAAGATGCTGCTTTTATCATCGCTTATTGCAGCAATTGTTATACCGCAAGGGCTTCCTCAGTGGATAGCTGTTTTAGCTTACCTTGCTTTAATGTTTATAATATCCGTTATTATCGGAACTATTGAATCCGCTACCGCTAGAATTCGTATGTCGCACGTTTTTGAGTTTATTTTTGTAATGAGCTCATTTGCGCTCGTTGTACTTGCTCTTGTTGTGGCAAGGATGTTTGGAGGCTAATTTATGGAAAATGGTTTTATAATACTATTCGGGCTAACGATGCTCTACTTAGCTGCAACAAGCAGGCTGGTAGCACATATAAGACTGCTTGTAGTACAAGGTGTATTGCTATTTTTGATTTGCGCTTGCAATTTTGAACATCAACACGCTTTAAACATAGCTTTCTTAACCGTTGAAACACTCATCGTAAAATCAATCGTTATACCTTGGTTTTTGTTTAAAGTTGTTAAAAAAACCCACGCTAACCGTGATATTGGGGCAAACATACCTCACTTTTACTGCCTTGTAACGGCAAGTATAATACTCATAGCAGGTTTTTTGGTTTCAAATTACTTCACAGGCTCAAGCACAATGAAAATGATATCTCCTATTTATTTTGGAGTTTCAATTGCAACAATAATAATAAGCTTGTGGCTTATCACAATTAAGCACAAAATCATCTCTAACGTCATTGAATTTATCACAATGGAAAACGGCATTTTTCTTTTATCATTATCAGTTGCAAAAGAAATGCCCGTGCTTGTGAATATGGGCGTTTTGCTCGATGTATTTATTGCTATATACATTCTCGGTTTATTCGTAAATGAAATAAACAGAGAATTTAAAGACCTAGAAGTTTCTAACCTGTCAGATTTAAAGGACTACGACAATGATTAATGTGATTTTGATATTTCCGATTGTAGCTTGCATACTTATGGCACTTATTAAAAAAAGAGCCTTCGACTGTGCAATGGTTAATGTTTATGCGCTTTTACACATCGTATCAACAACATTGCTTGCGCTAAACATAGGAAGAGAAAACAATATACCCTACTTTACGGTAGATAATACCAATTTGATATTTTTGATAATTTTATCTTTGGTATTTTTTATGGTTGCAATTTATAACACAGGATACACAAAGACTCTTGACTATTCTGACAAAAAAATAGGGCACTACTCGTTTATGATAATGGTTTTTGTCCTTGCAATGACAGGAACTATTTTATCAAGCAACTTGGGTATGGCGTGGATTTTTGTTGAGGCAACAACACTATCAAGCGCTTATTTGATTTATTTCAACAAAACAAAACACTCAATTGAAGCCGCTTGGAAATACGTTTTCATCTGCTCAATAGGTATTGCGCTTGCTTTTGTGGGAATAATCTTCTTAAACATAGCACAGGGCAATATAAACACACTTGATTTTGCACAACTCTACAAAAATGCTCTGCTTTTTGACCCTTTCTGGTTAAAGTTGTCTTTTGTGTTTATGCTCTTTGGTTTCGGCACAAAAATGGGTCTTGCGCCGGTTCACTTCTGGCTGCCTGACGCGCACTCGGAAGCACCCTCACCTATTTCGGCACTTTTATCTGCAACACTTTTAAACTCTGCATTTTTAGTTATTGTAAGAGTATTTAAAGTCCTAGACATTGCTCAATGCGACGCTTGGGCAAGAACAATGCTTTTAATAACAGGTTTTGTATCACTTTTTGTAACGGCAGTATTTGTTTATCACATAAAAAATTACAAAAGAATGCTTGCATATTCTTCAATTGAAAATATGGGCATTTTGGCAATAGGTACGGCTCTTGGCGGAGCAGCTTTGTATGCCGTTATTTTACACCTTATAGGTCACTCGCTTGCAAAAGCATCATTCTTTTTAACATCAGGAAACGTGCTTGAACTTTTCAATACAAAAAGAATAAAATCCGTTCACGGTCTTATGGAAGCAGACAAGAAAACTGGCTGGTTGTGGATATTTTCATTCCTTGCAATATGTGCTTTCCCTACATCAGTCTTGTTTATCAGCGAATTTATAATGATAAAAACAATGATTATAGAAAAACACTACCTGCTATGCGCCTTATTTGTAATTCTTCTAACAATAGTACTTTGGGGCATAGGAAGAGTTGTTATAAAAACTACATTTGATAAATTAAGCGAGGATAAAGTTCAAAGCGTACAAGAAAACAAGAAAAAACTCTGCGCTTGTATGTTTATACCTCAAGCAATTATGCTTATTATAGTATTTGTCTTGGGTGTATACATTCCTCCTTTCTTAAATAGCATAATTAACTGCGCAACTGCAGGATTTTAGGGGATAATAAAATGAACTGGATTAAAACAAAAAATAATACTAAAATTAACTTAAATGAAATTCCCTCCCTTGATATAGATACCCTAAGGGATGAGATAATTAAGCTAAATAAGCGCCCTGTAGGTTTTTTTGGCAAAGAATGGGGCGAAGGTTCTACAAGACTTTTTGTTATTCTTGCAGATGATGAAAACTCAGACCTTTACGTTTCATCTTGCATATTTGACGCAGATGAAAAAGGCTATGAGTCACTGACGCAGACAATACCGTCTTTCCACATATTCGAGAGAGAGTTTTACGAACAATTCGGCATAAAACCACTCAACCACCCTTGGCTAAAACCTTTACGCTCTCACAAAAAAGAATACAAGTTTTTTGAAATGGAAGGTGAAGAAGTCCACCAAGTAGCAGTAGGGCCAATTCACGCCGGCGTTATTGAGCCCGGGCATTTTAGGTTTATGTGCAACGGAGAAATCGTTTATCACCTTGAAATTATGCTTGGCTACCAGAACAGAGGGGTTGAAAAACTTATGGTTGAACACCCCACAAACCAGCTTGCAGAGTCAATTTGCGGCGACAGTGTAATTGCTCATAACCTTGCTTATTCAAAAGTTATGGAATGTCTAAAAGATGTAAAAGTTCCAAAAAGAGCTCAACTTATAAGGACTATGGCGCTTGAGATGGAACGGGCTGCAATTCACATAGGTGACTTAGGCGCTATAGCCGGTGATATAGCTTATCTTATGGGAGCATCGGTCTTTGGCGCTACAAGAACTCTTGTAATCAACACTATGCTTGAATTCTCGGGCAGCCGCTTTGGCAGAGGCTTAATAAATGTAGGCGGTGTTAATTTTGATATAGATAACGAAAAGATTGAACGTGCCATAAAAACCCTTACCAAAGTTGAAAAAGACGTAGACAGAATGGTTAAAACAATGTTAAAGAACTCTTCTGTTATGTCAAGGTTAGAAAAAACAGGTACAGTAAGTACTGAAAAAGCCCTTGAAATAGGACTTGTAGGTATGGCAGCAAGAGCTTGCGGAGTTAACTTAGACTCTCGTTTTGACTTTGCCGATGAATGCTTTAAAAGCTTGGCACTGCCAAGAAAACTATTTAAAGGAAAAGGAGATGTTAATTCAAGATTTAAATTAAGATATCAAGAAACCATGGAATCTTTAAGCATAGCAAAAAGAATACTAGATATGCTTAAAAACGGCTATAAAGAAGAAGTTTTAAACACCGAACAAAATGCGCTTAGTGCAGATTCCATGGCTATTTCAATTGTTGAAGGCTGGAGAGGCGAAGTTGTTCATATAGGAATGACTGATATGAACGCAAACCTTTCAAGATACAAAATTAAAGACCCGTCGTTTAACAACTGGTACGGTCTTGCTCTTGCGGTTAGAAACAACGGGGTATCCGACTTCCCGCTTTGCAACAAGAGCTTTAACCTATCGTACTGCGGAAATGATTTATAAGGAAAAAAATTATGTTTGATACGCTAAAATCAAGAATTTATCAGGGAAACCAATTTATAAAAGACATTAAAAACGCCCCTATGAGAGAACAATTCAGAGGATTGCCAAAACTTTGCAAACAAAACTGTACAGAGTGCAAAAAATGCCTCTCAGTCTGCCCTACAGGAGCGCTTAGCCTTGAACCTTTCTCAATTGATATGGGAAAATGCACATTCTGCGGAGCTTGCAAAAACATATGCAAACACGGAGCAATTGATTTTACAAACTTCTACAAACTAAGCTCTACAAAAAGAGAAAACTTAATCATAAAAGAAAATATGACTCCTCAAGAGTATGAAAAAACAGCTATTGAGGTTAGAAAAGAAATCAAAAGAGTATTCAAAAAATCTCTAAAATTAAGACAAGTATCGGCTGCAGGCTGCAACGGATGTGAAATGGAGCTTAACGCTTGCTCTAACGTAAACTTTGATATGGGAAGATTTGGTATAGACTTTGTCGCATCGCCCCGTCACGCCGACGGGCTTGTAATAACAGGGCCTATTTCAGAAAATATGGCATATGCGCTTGAAGACTGCTACAAGTCAACTCCCGACCCAAAAATCGTTATACTTTGCGGCTCTTGCGCTATTTCAGGAGGAGTTTTCCAAAACAGCGACAAACTGAATCGTGAATTTTTAGATAAGTATCCTATAGACCTATACATCCCGGGTTGCCCTGTGCACCCGCTAACCTTTATTAACGGGGTGCTGGGATTTATATCCGATAAATAAGTCTATACGCTTTTTAAGGCGTCTTCAATATCATTTAGAATATCGTCAACATTTTCTAAACCGACAGAAAGCCTTACAAGACCGGGGTTTATACCGCAAGCTACAAGCTGCTCATCGGTTAATTGTCTGTGTGTAGCCGAAGCGGGGTGAAGTACGCAAGTTCTAATATCCGCAACATGCACTTCGTTTGACGCCATTTTTAGACTGTCCATAAACTTGATGCCGTTTTCTTTACCGCCCTTAACGGTCACTGCCATAACACCGCTTTGACCGTCAGGTAAGTATTTCATAGCCAGTTTATGATACTTGTTATTCTCCAAACCGGGGTAGTTAACATGTTCAATTTTAGGGTGTTTTTCTAAGTATTTAGCTACTGTTATAGCATTTTCACAGTATCTTTTCATTCTAACCGCAAGTGTTTCCAGCCCAAGGTTCAAAAGAAAACCGCTATGACCTGAGGGGTATGCACCAAAGTCGCGCATTAGCTGCATTCTTGCTTTTATTATGTATGGAGCAAATGAATAATCCCTTGTGTATATTGTCCCATGGTAAGACTCATCAGGTTCACAAAACTCAGGGAACTTACCGTTAGTATAGTCAAACTTGGCTCCATCAACTATTACACCGCCTACTTGCAGAGCATGTCCGTCCATATACTTTGAAGTAGAGTGAATTACTATATCTGCACCAAAGTCTATGGGCTTACATAGTATTGGTGTAGCAAAGGTATTATCTACAATAAAGGGAAGTCCGTTTTTATGTGCAACTTTAGCAAACTTTTCAATGTCTAATATTTGTAGCGAAGGGTTAGTTAGAGTTTCACCAAATATTGCTTTGGTATTAGGCTTAATCTTGGATTGTATTTCATCCTCGTCTGCGTCAACATCTACAAATATACACTCTATTGCAAGTTTTTTTAGAGTATATGCAAAAAGATTTACCGTACCGCCATATATTGCGCTTGTACTGATAAAACTATCTCCCGCCTGACACAGGTTCAATATAGACATCAAAGACGCCATCTGCCCAGATGAAGTACACATAGCAGCTACACCGTGCTCTAGGTCCGCAATTTTCTTTTCTACAACATCAACGGTAGGATTGGTAAATCTCGAATAGATGTGAGATTTTGTAGGGTCATCAAAAACCGCTGCTATCTCTTTAGTAGAAGTGTAGCGAAAAGTAGTACTTTGATATATAGGCATTACCCTTGGGCCGCCGTTTTCCGGTGTGTAGCCTGAGTGCAGGCATTTAGTTTCGTCTTGCATATTTTTAACCTCAATCATTTTAATATTACAGTAAACTTATTTATATCATAGTGCAAATTTTGTTAAATAAATTATAACACCCGCAAGCGCACTTATTAAAAACAATGCGCTAATCAGGATGAGTGAGTCTTTTTTATCCTTGTTTCTTGTTAAAATAATCCATATTCCAAGCCCCGAGTTTGAACAAAGACCCGCTATTAATGAGCTAAAGGCAATTGAACCTTTTATAAAGAGCATAATAAGTGCAACAGATACGGCACAATTTGGAATAAGCCCAAAAAGCGCTGCCATAAAGGGCTGAACGATAGAGCCTGACATAAGATGCGTGCCCAGATTTTCTGCTGAGCCAAAAAGAGTTATTAAAATATTAATTATTAAAGTCAAAACAAAAATAAAAAGACTTATTGTAAAAGTATGAACCAAAGGGTGCAAAATAAGCTCTTTTTTTATTTTTTTGCCTATATTATGTTCGCAGCAGCCAACTTCAGGCACTATTTTAAGCGTTTTATCTTCTTTTATTTCTTTTGGAAAAATAAAGTCAAAAGCATATCCCGCCATAATTCCTATTAAAATTTTTATCAAAACAACAGGAATAACAAGAGATGACTTATCAGGCATAGAGAGCAAAACAGGTATGGCCTCATCTGAAGTTGACAGATAAACTGCAAGCAAAGTACCTCTTGTAATTAAACCTCTGATGTATAAAACACTTGCTATAATTGAAAATCCGCACTGCGGAAAAGAAGCAACAAAAGCGCCGATTAAAGGTGCGTATTTGCCCGAGCGCCTTATATAGCTTGAAACATTGTCAAACTGATAATACTCGATAAACTCTATTACAAGAAAAGTTAAAAACAACAGAGGAACTATAGGAACCAAATCCGAAAACGCGTCTTTAAAACTTTCCAAAAAAATAATGCCCGACATAATAAAATCTTATTACTCAAGGGCATTATTTGCATCAACCGTTTCTTTGAATTTTAGTTTTGATTGTTTAATTTATTTTCTATTTCATCTCTTGATATTGGTCTTGTACAAAGATACCAATCACTGCAGTATACCTGCTTTTCACTTGCTTCTTGCTCGCTTAATTGAAAAGGTCTTTGTGATGTCGGCACTATAACATCATCTCCCTCCTGCCAGTTGGCAGGGGTTGCAACTTCAAAATTGTCTGTTACCTGAAGCGCCTTTGTAAGTCTTAAAATCTCATCCAGATTTCTGCCTGTAGTTTGGGGGTAGTATATAATTGCCCTAACGACACCTTTCGGGTCTATGACAAAAACAGCTCTTACCGTTTTTGAATCATTTTGTAGCATACCGTATTTTCTAGCTATTTCACCTTTTTCATCATCAATTAAAGGAAAAGTTATCACTAAATTTTCTAAACCTTTGTATTTGATTTTATCTTTAATTGATGAAAACCAGCTCATGTGAGATTCAAGATTATCTACAGATAAGCCTATAAGTTCCGTATTTATTTTTTTAAATTCATCATAATATTTTTGAAAAAACATTATCTCTGTTGTGCAAACTGAAGTAAAATCCGCAGGGTGAGAAAAGAAAACCACCCATTTTCCTTTATAATCACAAGGGAAATTTACTTTACCTTGTGTAGTTTGAGCACTAAAGTATGGTGCCATATCGCCTATTAAGGGCATTTTATAGAGTTTTTTTACAGCTTTAACTCCTATAGCACCTGCAGCCAGAGCAAGTGATGTAAGCATTATTTTTTTAAACATGGTATTCCTTTCTTTTTTAGAATTTATAAAATAAAAGCTCAAAAAAACCATTGCCCGAAACTACAAAATATTAAATTATGTAAAACATGTTTTTTGGAAGACCAAAATATTAACAAAAAAACTTTTTCACATTGTTTGTAGTGACAAATACACTTTATAGCGAGGAAAAATATGAAAATAGAGCGCATTGAGAGCCTGAAAGCAAATACCGGCAAAAATTTTAAAGCTAAATCAACAAATAATCCCGTTAAAACAAATATTCAATCTTCACTCAATGAGCTAAACGGCATAAATGCCGCATATTACGATATAAACTTTGGCGGAAGCTATGAAGCAAACAACAAAAGAAAATTTGCAAAGGCAAGCGCAAATTTTACCCCTGAGGCACACAGAATGTGGAAGGAAATAGGGGATGCAACAAAAAAATTCGGACACACAAAAATCACGCACCAACACGTATTTTTAGCGGTGTTGTTAGATTTGAACAATTTTATCGAAAGCTTAAACTCCGGCACTAAAAAATATGACGAAGAAGAACAATACTTGACCGCAAAAAGCCTTGAATCATTTATTGGAGATTTTAATGTATTAAAAAACGAAGAAACAAGAAAAAAGATCGAACCCATCATAAAAAAATACATAAGAGAAACCGCTCAGGAAATCAAAAAATCAAACTTGCCAAAGTCTAAGTTCTTTACACCTAAGCCTACTGACGAACTTATTGCAGACCTAAACATAGCATACTCTGCCACAACTCAAATTGCTGAGACGGACGAATTCCTTGATAACAACTTTATGGTGGCGTTGTTGTCTTCAAATGACAGAAAACTTTTGGGTAAATTAAAAGATTTTAAATTTGAAATGCAAAGAGAAATTATGATTGACAGTTTGCCCGAAAAACAAAAAACGCATTTGAATTTTTATGATGATAAAGCTGACCAGCTCTGGAAAAGCTTAGACCATGGCAATGATACATACATTACTTATGAAGGTGACAATAAAACATCAGTCAAACATTTAATTTCAAGCTTTACAAATTTAATTAAAAAACCCGGACAAAAATACAATAAATTAAACGAGCAAAATACAAAGATAGTGTTATTCAACAGCAAAACAATTTTTGATATCATAAAATCTATGGCAGAAGAAGCTAAAAAAGACCCTGATACAACATATATCTTCATGGCTAATTTTGCCGAATTGCTAAAAGCAAATACGGTGGCGGAACGACGCGAATCAATGTATTTAGATGAAAACGAACTTGCATTACTTGAAAACAAAGGCAAAAAAGGTGTGCCTTCTAACATTAGAATGGTACTTATTTCAAATAAAGACACATACTACGGTAACACTCAAGCGGGTGCAGGCGTAAAACCATATATTGAACACTATAACACTTTGTCTATACCTATGGTAAATTCTTCAGATGCAAAAGAAATACTAAAAGGTGAAACAGGCAAAGCTTTTATTGATACACAAATTAAAAAAGAATTTGACCCTGAGGCTATTGATTCAATAGTAAATGCAACAGATAAGCAAGAAGGCTATTACCCTGAAAAAGCTCTAAGATACATGAAAAAAATTGCTGCATTTTACTCTGATAAAGAAAAAATAACTGCAGATGATGTTCAAGAATACGAAATACAAACTTCAGACATCAAAAAAACAGATGAATCCCAAAGTGAATTTAGGGTTGTTTTTGACACAGGCAAAAAACTTGATGATATTGTAGGCAACCCGATGACAAAAGCTGAAGCTCAAAGTATAGTAAATCAAATACTCATGAAGAAAAAAGGCTTTACAAGAGGTTATACAACATTCCTTGATAACGGAACTTCATACGGCGGCGGTAGAAGGCACACGGCTGAAGCAATTGCGGGGGAAGCAAATATACCGATGGTTATGATAGACGCCAAAGAATTTGCCCTAAAAGACATTGAAGCACTCTCGCAAAACGCCAACTTATCTGAAATTAAAATCAAAAAACTTATAAATACCGCAAAAACTCAAGCCGAAGCAAACAAAAACAAAACTGCTATGATATTAATTGAAAACTTCGATAACTTCGGCTCAAATCCTCTATATGGAATATCTTCAATATATGAACAAAAGGCATTTTCTCAACTGCTATCCGAAATGGAGCAGGTAAGGAGGAACGAAAATGTTAACCTCATAGTGGTAGGTTCAACAAATTATCCTGATTATTTAGATGAAAATATCATGAAACCCTATAAATTCTTGGATAAAATTATAATCTACTCACCACAGGATGTAAGGGACAGAAGCGACATACTTAAATACTATATAGATAAGAATAATCTTAAAATAGCTGCCAAAAACGAAGAAGAAAAAGAACAGCTAATAAGAAATGTTGCCGAAACAACTAATTACTTCAGCGTTGTAGATTTAATTTATCTTCTTGAAAAAGCTGATGACATATCTCGTGAAAGAGGAAAAGATGCAATAGATAAGTCCGATTTCACAGAAGCCTATCTACAGGTTACAACAGGCAGAGTATCTACAGAAGCTCGCGCTGAACATGATAATGAACTTGTAGCAAAACACGAATGTGGTCATGCTCTTACACTTCAGATTATGTATGATATAGCAAAAAAAGAAGAAAAACCTTGGCATCTGCCCGATACAGTTGACTTTATTACACTTGACCCGAGGGGCGATTATGGTGGAGCTGTATATCATAAAGACTCCGAAAACAAACAGTGGAGCTTTGAAAAAGTATTTTCAAGCCTTGTAACCAACTTTGGAGGCCACGCAAGCGAAAAGAGATTTTATAACATGGATGGCAGCTGGGGCATAACTCAAGATATGGCGATGGCTACACATATGGCAAAACTTGCCGTACAGAAAATGGGTATGGGGCCAAAAACAGGAAGAATATCTGTTGAGAGAAACCAACTGGGTATAAGTGATATCTCTGAAGAGCTAAAAGCCAGAATGGATTCTGATATGGAAGTGTTCCTCAAAAATGCCGAGATTGTTTCGGATAAAATTGTTGAAGCGTATAGCGATTTTGTTGATGTTTTTGCTGAAAAATACAAAGACATTGTAGGAACGGGTGATTGTATTATAAGCTCGGATGAATTTAATAAAATGCTTGAAGATTGGAGAAAAACTCAAAGCGAAGAAAAACTCAAAGAGCTTGACGCACTTGAGGGTGAAATCCTTGATATAATTGCAAAAACCAAAAAAGGCGAAGTAGCAAAAAAATAATCTCTTAGCCTTGTGTCTATAGCGCAGTGTGCTAATTTACGCACTTAGTATTCAAATTATAATTTGAAACAAAATGAAAACAAAAGTGCAAAAATTACTACTGCTGATTTCAGTTGTTTTTATATTCTCAACACCCTTATACTCTAAGGACTTTCAAATTGATATTAACGAAAAAACAACTCTTATTAACCTGCCTTTTTGGGAAAAATTTGAAGACGAGTTTCTTGTTTACTATATAGTATGCGCAATAAAAAATAACCACAAGGCAAAAAGCGCCATATACAAAAGCGAACAGTTAAGGCAAGAGATGAAAATGACCCTTGCAAAGCAGTTTCCGACCCTTAGCGTTGCTTCTAATTACCTTGGAGTAAATATCCCCTCTCTTGATAATTTTCAACTGGATAAAAACGGGTTTATTTTGCCTTTTCAATTCAGATATGAAGCGGATTTGCTCTTAAAAAACAAAGACAAAACAAAATCTAAAAATAAACTCTACAAAGCTCAAAAACAAGATGAAAACATGGCATATATTGTACTTGCTTCTGATGTTGCAACCGTATACATTAACATTTTAAAGTTTGATAAAACAATAGAGCTGCAAGAAAAACTGATTAAAAACAAGGAAGATATTTTCTTAAGAACAAAAAATAAATTCAAACACGGAGTAATATCTAAAAGCGAGCAAAACGATAAATATAAAGAGCTAATAAACGCGCAAGAAGAACTTGAAGAGCTAAAAAAACAAAGAAAACTTGCCATAAATAACCTGAAACTACTTTTAGGAGATACAAGCGAATGTGACAAAACCATAAAAAGAACAGATTTTGACAAATTTGCAAATAATATAAATGCTCCAAATGAAATTAACTCAAGCCTAATATACTCTCGCCCCGATGTATTATCAGCACTTTATAAACTTGAAAGTGCAAAAATAAATATAAAAATAGCCAAAAAAGACTTTCTCCCGACATTTAATATTAACGGTTTTTTAGCCTTTGATACCTTTGGTGCGGGCAACTTTTTTGCTTGGAGCTCAAGCTTTGCAGCCCTTATTGCAGGTGCAACACAGGATATTTTTAGAGGCGGAGAAAAAATAGCAAACCTAAAATACGCTAAAGCACGCTATGGCGAGCTTTTTGAGTTATTTTTAGAGGCTAATCTAACTGCAATGAAAGAAGTAAATGATGCACTGTATAGGGCAAAATGCGATTTAAAAATCTATAATCAGGAGCTTGAAAAATACCAAGTTGAAAAAAACAACTGGGAACTTGAGAACAAGAGATTTAGTCAAGGGACAAAAAGTTTTATAGATTTAGCCGAGCAATCATCTAAACTTATAACCTCAATACAAAGCTGCGCTCTTACAAAAGCTCAAAAACTAATAGATATGGTATCTTTGTACAAATCTGTGGGAGGAGCGCTATGAAAAAGAAAATAATTATACTATTAGCTGTTTTTCTTATAGTTTTTCTTATTGTTTTTCTGATTATAAAACTAAACGGAAAAAACCCCGATGAGCTTGTGCTATATGGAAATATAGAGATACGTCAGGCAGATGTAGGTTTTAGGGTAGAGGGAAGAGTAAAAAAACTCTTTAGAGAAGAAGGGGACGAGGTAAAAAAAGGCGAACTGCTTGCAATAATTGACGATACAACCTATAGCGCAAGATATAAAAAATCCCTCTCGGATATTGAACAATATAGAGCACAAAGCATAAACTCAAACTCTATTTATCAAATGCACAAATTACTATGTGCTGAGGGCACAACGTCAAAAGAGCGCTGCAGCGAGATTTTAAAAGACAAGGACGAGAGCATTGCAAAACTTAAATCTGAAATAAATCAAAATAAAATCTACAAAGATGACTTGGATAACACTAAAATCTACGCCCCAAATGACGGGATTATTACAACAAGAATAGTAGAGGAGGGAACTGTTGTGGGAGCTCAAAATCCTGTCTATACAATATCTCTTAACAATCCCGTTTGGATTAGAGCTTATGTATCAGAGAAAAACTTAGGCAACATAAGCTACGGTATGAAAGCTCTTGTACTGACAGACTCAACTGACCCTATTAGCAAAGAAAAAAGAAAATACGAAGGCAAAATAGGCTACATCTCACCTGTTGCGGAGTTTACCCCAAAAACCGTACAGACTGAGGAGCTAAGGACTGACCTTGTTTACAGAATAAGAATTTATGTAGATAAAAAAGACCAATATCTAAGACAGGGAATGCCCACTACCGTCATCATCAAACTAAAACAAGGCAAGGAAAATGACAAGCGCAGTAGAGATTAAAAATATCACAAAGACTTTTAATAAAGATACAAAAGCGCTTGAGGATTTATGTCTTAACATTAAAAAAGGGCTTATAACGGGTATCGTTGGAGCGGATAGTGCAGGCAAAACAACGCTTTTAAGAAGTATTACAGGCTTTATTGTGCCCGATAAGGGAAAAATTACCACACTTAATCTTGACCCTGTCGAGCAGAGGGATGAACTTAACTCGATTCTTGGCTATATGCCTCAAAAATTCGGGCTTTATGAAGATTTAAGCGTTATAGAAAACCTTGAATTGTATGCAAAATTAAAAGAACTCCCTTTAAGCGAAAAAGAAAATATATTTGAAAAACTTTTAAAATTTACTAATCTTGAACCTTTTAAAAAGCGCCGCGCGGGAAAATTATCGGGAGGAATGAAACAAAAACTGGGGCTTGCCTGTGCGCTTTTAGGCACGCCCGAGCTTTTGGTCTTAGATGAACCATCAGTTGGTGTTGACCCTATTTCAAGGAAAGAACTTATGAAAATGGTCAGAGAGCTCTCTTTAAAAAACACAACGACAATATGGTCAACTTCTTACTTAGATGAGGCTATGAGCTTTGATATGTGTGTTGTTATGGACAAAGGGAAAATTATCTTTTGCGGCAAGCCAAAAGAGCTTGGCAAGGACTCCAAAGACTTTCAAAAAAGTGTTATAGAGCTTATGGGAGGCTACAGAGAAACTCAAAGCCTCCTTACTAAAGATTTTGAATTAAAAGAAAACAGCATAAAATACCCGATTGAAGCTATTAATCTTGAGAAAAAATACGGAGATTTTTTTGCGGTTAAAAATAACACATTTTGTATTAAAAAAGGAGAGATATTCGGGCTCTTAGGGCCTAACGGAGCGGGGAAATCCACATCTTTTAAAATGATGTGCGGACTTATAAAACCAACATCGGGAAGCGCTAAGATTATGGGTGTTGATATAGTTGAAAACCCCACAAAAGCTCGCTCCTACATTGGCTATATGGCACAGAAGTTCTCTCTTTACGGTTCACTTGACACAGCACAGAATCTGGACTTTTTTGCAAGCGTATACGGACTAACCGGTGAAAAAAAAGAAGAAGAAATAAAAAAAATGGTTGAGATTTTTGAACTTGAACCGTATTTAAAAAGAGACACAAAAGAGCTCTCTTTAGGCTTTAAGCAAAGGCTCGCCCTTGCCTGCGCCATTATGCACAAGCCCCCTGTTTTATTTCTTGATGAACCTACATCAGGGGTAGACCCAATAGCAAGAATGGATTTTTGGTCACATATTAAAAACTTATCCAAAAAGGGTGTAAGTGTTATGGTGACTACTCATTTTATGGATGAAGCGGAATACTGTGACAGAATAAGTTTATTTTTTAAAGGAGAAACCATAGCCACGGGAACACCTTTTGAACTTAAAGAAAAGGTGTCGGCTGATAACATGGAGGAGGCTTTTTCAAGACTAATTGAAAAATCGCAAAAAAATGAGTAAATTAAAAGCACTTATAAAAAAAGAATTTTTTCAGATAATAAGAGACCCCTCAAGCATAATGATAGCTTTTGTTATGCCGCTTTTATTACTTTTGATTTATATGTACGGGGTAAACCTTGATACCTCAAAAATTAAACTGGGGTTAAAATTTGAGGACACAAGCCCTGAACTTTCCACCCTTATGCGCTCTTTTGACACAAGTAAATACGTAAGAGCAAAAATATATGCTTCAAGAGATGAAATGTATAAAGACTTAACAAGGGGTAAAATTAACGGCTTTGTAGTCATTCCAAACGATTTTAGTTCAAATATTCAAAGAAAAAAACAGGCACACGTGCAGATTGTAACAGACGGGTCAGAGGTAAATCTTTCTAATTACATAAAAAGCTACCCTCCAAGCATTATGAGGCAGTGGTTCAGCCAAAGCGGCTATAAATACAATATTCAAAAAGAGCCGATAAATACACAGATAAGATACTGGTACAATCAAGACATAAACAGCCACCACTTTATACTGCCGGGGTCTCTTGCAATTACAATGACTCTAATCGGTATGCTCTTAACCACTCTTGTTATGGCAAGGGAATGGGAAAGAGGGACAATGGAGGCGCTTTTATCTACAAGAATAACCAAACTTGAAATCATTGCAAGCAAGTACATTCCCTATTTTATTTTAGGTATGCTCTCTATGGCATTTAATGTTTTTGTATGCACCGTAATATTTAAAATCCCATTTAGGGGAAATTACTTTGTACTCTTTGGCGTTTGCGCGCTTTTTCTTTTTTGCGCACTTGGAATAGGACTTTTAATTTCATCAAACTTTAAAGACCAGTTTCTTGCAAGCCAAAGTGCTCTGTCTATTGGTTTTTTACCCGCACTTATGCTATCCGGGTTAACTTTTCCGATAAACTCAATGCCTCAGATTTTGCAGAGCATAACGACAATTATCCCAACAAGATACTTTGTAACTTTTATACAGAGTGAATTTTTGGCAGGAACAATATGGGAAATAGTCCTTATAAATTCTGTTTTTCTTTTTATTTTAGGGGTTTTAATGGCATTTATCGTTTATAAAAACACAAAAACAAGGATACAATAGTGTTTAAAAGAATATTATCTCTTGTAAAAAAAGAATTTCTTACAATCTGGCGCGACCCAAAAAGCCGCATGCTAATTGTTTTACCGCCTTTAATGCAGCTTTTTATTTTCGCTCATGCCATGACTATGGAGATAAAAAATATAGATTTAAGCGTGCTTGACAGGTCAAACACTTATGAATCAAGAGAACTTATCTCAAGATTTCAAAACTCAAAGTGGTTTAGAAAGATAATTTATGTGCAAAACGAAAAACAGCTGAGAAAAAATATAGAAACACAAAAAACCTCTATGGCACTTGAGATTAACTCCGATTTTGCAACAAATTTAAAAAGAGGAAAAACCACCGATGTGCAGGTTATTACAGATGGCAGACAAACAAATACGGCAGCTATTGCAGGCTCTTATGCAAGCGAGATAATAGCGCAGTATTCGGATGAATTTAAAAAAGACAAAGGCTCAAACATACAAACAGACATAAGGAGCTGGTACAATCCAAACCTTGAATACCTTTTCTACACCCTTGCATCTCTTCTTGTGCTTCTTGCAATGGTAGTAACTCTTCTTTTAACTTCACTTTCTATAGCAAGAGAAAGAGAAATGGGAACATACGAGCAGCTTGTAGTTTCACCTTGCACCCCCTTTGAAATCCTTGCAGGAAAGACCATTGCCCCTATGGCAGTAGCTATTGGACTATCAGGGTTTATGCTTGTTGTTGCGGTAACATTTTTTAAAATGCCTTTTAGAGGCTCGCTGTTTTTGTATTTTATAAGCACTATTGCAGCACTTTTATCTATAACGGGAGTAGGGCTTTTTATCTCAGCACTGTCTAAAACTCAGCAGCAGGCGATTTTGGGAGCTTTTACCTTTCAGACTCCCGCTTCTCTTCTGTCAGGGTTTATTTCTCCTATTGATGATATGCCCGTATTTTTTCAATATCTCACATACCTTGACCCTTTGAGGTTTTATATGGTAATAGGCAAAGGAATAATTTTTAAAGACATGGGGGTATATGACGTTTTAGCAAATATTATACCGCTTGTGTTAATTGCCATATGTACACTTACGGGAGCCTTGTGGCTGTTTAGAAAACAACTTGACTAGACTCCCGTAAAAGTAAAATTATATTCTGTTATGCCATACACCGCCGTCACGGTCAATTAAGCCGTCATAAAATGACCAAAATCTAAAAATACCTGTTAGACCTAAAAGCGCGTGAGTAACAACTTTATCTTCATGCTGGTCATTTACTATCTGACCTAATCCCGGCCAAATAATAAGAGATAGCAAACCTGCGCCGACCGACCTTGCGCTAACATGTCCGTCAACACCGTGAGTTCCTGCAAAACAAGGAGCAGACAAAGACAACATAAGAGCCAACATTAAAACTGCAAAAAACTTTTTCATAATATTCTCCCAATAAATTCTTAAACTCATTTTATCAGACTTTTTTTAAAAAGCTTTTGTGTTTTAGTTTTTTTGTTACATAAAATTAAAATTTTATTTTATTAATGCTTGAACTTCCTTGAAGTTAGGATGTTTAGCACCCTTTAACCAAGCAAAAAGAACCATCTCAAGAGATAGAACCTTAGCTCCTGCTTGCTTCAGATACTCCATTGCACACTTAAATTCATACTTACTTCTTGAAGCACAAGCATTCTGTACGACAAAAACCTCATGCCCTTCATTTATAAGCGCTAAAGCACTTTGCAGTACACAGATGTGAGATTCTATACCGCAGATGACAACTTGTTTCTTATGCGAGTGTTTAATTTTATCAGCTATTGGCTGCTCGTATAAAACACTGAAAGCAGTTTTTTCATAAGGGTTATAATCTTGAGCAAGTACATTTTTTATCTCATCAACCGTTTGTCCCAATCCCTTTGGATACTGCTCGGTTAAAACCACATCTATACCGAGAGTCTTTGCAGCCTGCACAAGTTTAGAAGATTTTTCCACCACTTGAGCGCTCACATCTTCTCTTAGCATTTTTGTAAGTTTTTCTTGTATATCAATAACTAAAACAATTGAATCTTGAGTATTTAGCATATTATCTCCTCTGGTGTTTTCTTTTAGTATAGCAAAAAATTACCTGAGAGAGAAAATTTCTCTTGCTTTTTTGTGATGAGGAATAATAAAACCAAAAGATGTGTGATTGTTTTTTGATGAAGCTATCATTGAACCTAAGTGAGCACTTACTATTCTTTGTGACAAATATAGCCCGAGCCCCGTGCCTACTTTGTTAAATTTAGCCGCACCCGATACATATTTTTCAAAAACTTTATCCAATATTTCATCAGGAATATCAGGACTTTGATTATTTGAAGTAAATACTATACCCTCATTTGTCTGCTCTATAACTACGTTTATGTCGCTTCCCTCATAGCCATGGGATATTGAGTTAGATATAAGATTCATAACAACTCTTTTAAGCTGTGTCCTATCCCCGTATACAAGAGGGGTTTTATCCGCACATTTAAGATTGATTTTCTGTCCCTTGGTGCTTGCCAGATTAGTAAGCTCAAGGCAGCACTCTTTTGCAAGATTATAAAAATCAAAATCCTCGTTGACAAGTCTTGCATCCCCGTTTTCGTACTTATATGTAGATAAAACATCACTAATCATAGTAAGCATATACCTGCATGAATCAAGAGTTTGAGATATCATCTCGCTTTGCTCTTCACTTAATTTACCGAAAGTTCCCCCTAAAAGCAGCTCAAGCGAGCGAATTTGCGCTATTGTAGGAGTTTTTAGGTCATGAGTAAGAGTTGCAACAAATGTTTCTTTATGGGTTTCTATTATTTTTTCCTGCTCAATATTTCTTACAAAAACGGTTATACCTTTAATTTGTCCGTCTTTGTTTTTAATTGGAGATTTTTCTATCCTATACCAGTATTCACCTGCGTTTGCAAGATTAAACTTGCACTCTTCAACAAGAGATTGATTATACCTTATAATGTCCTCATCTTTTACTTTGGTAAATATTTTCTCGTTTTTAAAGACATCATTTGTACTCATACCGACAAGTTCCGAGCACTTTATGCCGCTTAGCTCTTCAAGTCTTTTATTTGCGCCGACAATTTTGCCGTCCAAGTCCTTAAGAAAAGCAACAAAAGGAAGATTATCCAGAATAGAATTCATGTAGTATTGTTTTTGCAAGAGGACTTTTTTTAATTCTTCTTCTTTAGTAATGTCTCTTGAAATACTCATTATGCCAACAACATTATTATCCTCTATCATTGGCGCCATAAATGTATTAAAGTGTTTTCTCTCGCCGTCTTTAGCATTAAAACTGATTTTAAAATCTACCGACTTTGCAGTTTTTATAACGTACTCAGAGTGTTTTACAATAATATCGGCAATATGAGCAGGCAAAACTTCAGTATCGGTTTTTCCCATAACATCATCTTCTTTTGCTCCTATAAGATTTAAAAGTGCCTCGTTCATAACTATGTAGCGCCTTTTATAATCTTTGTATGAAATTAAATCAGGACAGTATTTACAGATACTTTTAAGCAGTTGTTGAGAGTTATCATATTTAACACTCAATGATTTAAGCAAAAACCTGTTTTCAAAATTTGAATGTATGAGCCAAGCTATTATAAACACCACAATAGCGCTTTTTATACCTATATAGGGTTCATTTAGCGCATTTAGCGTCAAAGACAAAACAAAAAACGCAAACAGTATTGCATAAAATATTATTTTCAGGGTTGTTTTTTTATTTTTCATAATTTTCTCTTAAAAAAGCTGCGACCTGACTGCTTTTACCGCAGCTTGCACTCTGTCATCCACATTTAATTTATCTAAAATTGCGCCCACATGAGCCTTAGCCGTGTGCGCGCTTATTGATATTTCATCTGCTATTTCAACATTTGACTTACCGTCAACCAAAAGTTCAAGCACTTCAAGCTCTCTTGGAGTAAGGACTTTTTTAATTTTTTCTCTGTCGGGGTATAATTTATCAAACTCGTATGACTCGGGCTTTGGTATAGAGCTGAAGGGAACTTTTTCTATTTGCGGGTCATACCAGTGAGCACCAAAACTTGCGGCCTTTATAACCTCAACAAGGGTTTCAATTTTTATATCTTTAAGGGCGTAACAGCTTGCACCTGAGGCAATTGAAGCCCTTACTTCGCTATCGTTTTCATGAGAGGTTAGTATGACAACTTTTGTATTGGGGTATTTTTCCTTAATTATTTTTGTCGCTTCAATGCCATTCATATTTTCTAAGCCTAAATCCATAAGAACAACATCAGCCTGCCTTTTTTCCATAGCACAAATACACTCATCCGCGCTTTCAAAATCGCCGATGAGTTCTATTTCTTCGAACTTCTCAAGAGCGTATCTGTATGAAATTCTCGCTAAAAAGTAGTCTTCTACAAGGTAGATGGAAATTTTTTTCAAACCAGCCTCACAGTTTTTAATAGTATAAATTATATTTATAGAAAACTACAAGAAGAATTTTTTTACATTACCCATATGGGCAATATTATCAATAATTAACCTATATAATTTTCGTAACTGTGATTTGGGTCAATGAAAGCATAAACACTGTTCCATCTGTTTTGCCAGCCTTTTTCAAAGACCTGTTGAGACGGGTTATTTGCAACTATGCTTATATATTTTTGCTTTCTTATTTCCATAAATTTATCAACATCGCCGCCGGCTTGTGAATCCATTTTCTTAGCAGCGCCGACACCGTGGTTTACTGCAGCATCAAATACCGCAAAAGCGTATGCACTGTCACCGTTTTCAGCGTACTCTTGTGCGCCTGATGCCTGATAGTAATTTTTATAGTAAATATCCATTACCTCTTCTTTTGTTATATTTCTTACATCGGCATTAGGGTCACCTGTATAGTTTCTGTATGTTTCTTCCGTTATACCGTAGTTTGTAGCACCGCCGTTATCAGCCGGATGGTCTGAAAATCCGCCTTCGGAGCCTAAAATATGTCCGAGCATTTCATCAAAATCGGCATCAAATGTATTTTGAGCCTTTTTGTTTTCAGATGTTTGTATTTCATCTTCTACTTTTTTAAGCTCTTCTTGAGTAGTCTTTAGCTCTGTTTGTACCTCGTTAAGTCTTTTTGTCTTAACTTCTTCAACTGCCGCTTTTTTATTTTCATAATTTTCTATAGCTTGCTTTGTTTCATCAGAGCAATTTTTATTAATTTTTTCCTGCAATTGGGCCTTTTTAGTTTCAAGCTCTGATTTTTCTTTCTCAAGAGTTTCTTTTTTGGCTAATAAACCATTTTCAGGGTCATTTAGTTTTTCTTCAAGCTTTTTATTTTTCTTTTCTTGTTCTTCTATTTGAGAGTTAAGTTCAGATTTTCTTTCTTCAAATTTTGCCTTAGCGTCCTCATTGTCTTCTTCGGGTTCACCGAGAGAATCAAGGGCTTGTTTTAGAGAACTTAGGGTATTTTCGCCTTTTGTAAGGTCAGATTCGGTTTGAGAAATTTGCGACTCTACTTCGGATATTTCAGCTTCTTTTACTTCAATATCACCTGTAAGTTGCATAAAATCTTCTTTTGTCTTTTTATCTACTTTTTCATCGTTTTTAAGTTGTTCTTCCATTTGTTCTTTTGCAGCTTCCTGCTCTTCAAGAGCAGCCTTAACTTCGCTGTCCGTGCCGTTATTTATCCCTGCCATTTCTTCGTTTAGCTCTTCTATTTTTGTTTCAAGCTCTTCTTTAGTCTGCTCGGGAGTTTTTGTTTCGGCAGTGCTTTGAGTATTAGAATTTGCATTTGTTCCTTGAGATGAAGAATAAGGATTGGAAGCTATACCGCCGCCTGTTGGGAGGTTAATGGGGCCTTGGTTTTTAGCATTATCTATTTGCTCAATCATTTTATCCGCAAAATTATCAAAAGAGTTTTTAAAATTATCAAACATTTTGCTCAACGGGTCATCTTGTTTGTTTTGCTGCGCAATTTTATCTATTGCGACTGCAATATCGTCAAGTGAAAAATTATTTGAATCAGAATCCATTCCTTTAAACGCATTAATAAAATCTTTTGCCTCTTCATCGCTTATCTTGCCATCGCCGTTGGCATCGATTGCCCGGGAAAATACTTCATTGTCATAGATTTTATCAAGCATGGTATAAAAAGCCGAGTCATCATTATCTTGAGAAGCTTGTTTTTCAACGGTTAGACCTGACAAATCAAGGCTTTCAAGTTCTTTTATCGATTTTGTAAAAATAGATTCATCAACACCTGTAGATGAAGTCAGATAGTTTTTAAAGTTTTGACCTGAGGCAAAAATATCAATGCCGTTTTGCTCGGCAAGTTTTGCTAAATCAGAATCTATTGAATCAACATAGCTTGATGCTTTATCAATTGCATCTTTTTTAGATGAAGACGAGATTGCATTTTGCACATCTGCCATTAATTGTCTGATTTTATCAAAAGCCATAATTTTCCTCGGTGCTATACTATATATATACTAAGTATATACTAAGGAAAAAATTTACATTTTTATTTTCTTTTATTAACTTTTGTTAATAAACTCATCTAGCTTAAACTTTAACTGTTCTTTTGTGCTTACAACAAAAGCACCCTGCTCTATAAGCAATTCTTTATCGCAATAGCCCCAGCAAACACTTATTGATTGGATTTGAGCGTTTTTTGCCGTATTTATATCAACCAAAGAATCACCAATGTATATAGCGTCCTTTTTTGAAATATTAAAATGTTCTAAAATCTTATAAACACCGTCAGGAGAGGGTTTTTTGGCACAATTAGGGGATTCTCCCACACTAAACAGTATCAAATCCTTAAAATATTTGTCACACAAATCTTTTACCGCAGCATCAAATTTATTGGAATTTACCGCCGTATAAACATTTTTTGACCTTAAATATTGAAGTATTTCAATTACACCATCGTAAGGGCGGGTATTTTTAGCAGAATTTTTACTGTAATGCTCTTTAAAAATTTCTAAGCAATCACTAATTTCTTTTTCATCAACCCCTTGAGGCAGCGAACGTTCGATAAGTTTTTTTACTCCGTTACCGACAAAATTTCTGACTTCATCTAAAGCGCGTTTATTATAGCCGAGTTTATCCAGAGCAAAATTAACACTTATCCATAAGTCTTCAAGCGTGTACAGAAGCGTACCGTCTAAATCAAAAATAACGCACTTCATTTTAAACTCACAAACTGTAACTTTTAAAACAAATATACTACAAAAACTAATCTTTTCCGATTAAGAAAATGGGGAGATTATTCTCATTAGCATAATCTCTTAAATACTGCGGTGTATCATCAAGCTTATCCTCTTTTGCAACTACCGCCTCAATCTTAGGATAATAAGCAACAAACTCGCAATGGCTGTCTTCTTGCTTGCCTGTGCTGATAAAATCATCCATAACATTTAAGAGGGCTTTTTTAATTTCTTCCGAGTCAAATTCATACTGCCCTATTTTGTATTTTCTGTTTATGCCAAATTGAGTTAATTTGTTTCTGTAAATTAAATCCCTGAGATAAAACTCGCTATACTCATCTTCGCTAACTTTACCTAAAATATTTAATTCTTCTAAAAATGCATCCCTAAAGTTGTTTCTTTCCGAATCACTCTGGCAAGCGCTTATTGCATATTTAAAGTCTTTTTTTGTACCTGAACCAATGTTGCTTCCTGACATTTGTACCACATTATAGGGCATATTACTAAGCACAACACCATATCTTCTGTTGCAGTATGTTCTTTTGTTATCAAGACTTATTAAAGACTCACTTAGAACCCCTGCGTTATTAATGTCAGCAAGGTATTTAAGCTTGTTTAGGTCGCTTTCTTCTCCTACCATATGAACAAGCAGCCTTATATCATCTTTTTTTATACCTTTTGAAAAACCGTATTGATAAAGGTCTTCATCATTGTTTATTTTGGTAAAATTAACCACTTTATATTCTCTGCCGTCAGATGATTTCTCGACAGGAATTTTTGCCGGCATTACTGCCCCTGTTGAATAAACAGCATTGCCGCTTTGATTAATTTTATCTATTTTATCTTGTATAGGCTGCATCCTATAGTGGTTTAAATCGTCGCAGTATTGACTAAAAAGAGATGAGCCTACGCCTAATAAATCAGCTCTGGCAAATATTTGTGCAACTTTAAAATCCTGAGGTCTTCTAAACATAAAAGCAGGAGTATCAGCCTCGCAACAGCCTGTATTGTAGTCTTCAAACCAGTGGTGGTTTTTTATTAATTCAAAAACTCTATCTGAAATTTCAGAGCCGATATTTAGTTTATCGAGTATAGATTTTACATAATAAGCGCTTGTATTCTGATGCCCCTTATCTACAACGCCGTCGGCCTTACCTAAGTCATGGAAAAGCGCCATCAACTTGAGAGAAGTTCTCGAGGTAGGATTAAGCTCTTTATACATAGGATTTGAAATACAACTGTTTAATACAACCAGAGTGTGTATATCGTTTGAATAGATATGTGTCGGGTTTTGAAGTTTTCCTATTGAATTTATAAACTCGGGAAAAGCTGAAATTATTGTATTTAGGCAATCATCAAGCTCGCTTGAGCCGGTTTGGACTCTGTTAGAGTGCAAGAAATTATAAGTTATATCATACACAGCTTTTTCTTGGGGAGAATTTAAATCAAACTTATTTAGCCTTAATAGGCCGTTATAACCCGTAATTTCTTCATTTTTAATAACGGGAATTATACCGAGTTTAGAGTATATTTCTTCTTTTTTTTGTTTATCAAGAGTCTTTGTAAGCTCATTTAAGTCATCTATGTATTCTTCCCTTGAATAAGACAATGGTATACCGCTTTTGCCAAATGACCTTATAAGCCTGTCATTTTCTATAAGCACATTTTCAAAATTTGTTAAAGAGGGGGCATAGCCTTCTTTTGCACTTTCTGCTACAGGCACATTTGACAAGAATTTTTGAAACAGTTTTACAACATTTACCTTTGGCACATCAATTGCAACATCAGAACCCATTAAAGAAGCCTCAAGAGATAGTGCCGCTTTTTCAAAATAAGGGTCTTTAATGTTTAATATTTCAAATTTGTCCCTTACGCCCTTAAACTTTGATGCCATCTCGATACGTTTAACTAACGGCAGGTCAAAAGTGTTTGAAATAGAGTAAATATCAATATAAGCGCGTCTTTCATCCCAGTCAAGAAATTTAGTGTTTTCAAAAAGTTTATCTGCGGTTTTATCGTCCATGTTAACAAGTTTTACAACGTCATCAACAAAAAGCGGAGAAGAGTAACCGACAATACTTGGCACTCTTTGTGCACCTTTATCTATATAATTTATTGCACGCTCAAATTTTGATTCATCAAGTTTTGCAAGAGCTAAGATATCGTATGCGCTTATATATTCGCCATTTTGCATCCTTGAATCAATATATAGTTTGGCTCTTTGCATTTGTTGCTCATCTAAATCGGATAACTCATCAAGCTTATTTAGCTCTATTGGAACAACATTGCTGTGGTAATCTTGAATACTCATAAAATATTTTGCTTTTTCCCATTTTTCATCTGTTGCCAAAGCAATATTTTTAATACTGTTTGACGCATCATAAAAGCCCAAAAATGTCTTTTCCTCAAGTGCTTTGTAGTATCCTAAAAGCTCTTCCATGCGAGCTTTCACCGTTTCAAAATCAACATCAGCATGCAGCAAATCTTTAACTACAGGACCGCCCAATTTTTCATTGAAACAAGATTCTAAATTACTGCTAAAACTTCTTAGATATTCAAGTTTTCTAAAATACTCTTCATCCCCGTTTACCATATCAAAAAAAGATTCACTAAGAGTATAATCATCGCAATATGGAGCAACTTTTTTAATCTGCTCTTCATCTAAAAGAGGAATGAGCGGGTAATAATCTAAATCAACATTATTCGGAAGAGAAATTTTTGAAAAATTCTCAATATTTTTACCATAGATTTCAAGCTCTTTTTTATCCAAAGAAAGCAAATCTAAACCAAGGTTGTTTAGCTCTTTTACTATATCTTGGGGCGATGAGTTATCATAATATTCTATGATAGTTTTTGCAAAATATTGTTCATCACCAGAGATAGCCTTAAACAGGTTTTTTAAAAGTTCAATCTGCCCAATTGTTGCATTTGGCAGCTCAAGATAAGCACTCACCCATTTATCAAGCATTGGGTCAGACTTGTCATTAAGCGTTAAAGGGCTTCTTTGGGACTTTTCAAAAGCGTCTTTAGCACAAAATGAAACAGGTATAGGCCTTCGCGGGCTTTTGTCTTGCTTTATTGTATAAAAGTCTATCGGGTTTACGTTCATACTATTTTAAAAACAGGGAATAAAATAATATTTACTAAAACCAAATAAGGCACTCATATAAACAATGTATATTTAGCTCATAAACTCTATGACAAGCAATATTGCATTATAATTGTTATGAGGTGAAGTATGGTAACAAAAGTTCAATCTGTAGAACCAAACATTGCAGAATTAGCAAACGGGTGGTTAAAATCATACGGTCTGGATTATAAATTAGAACAAGAAAATCTAAATACAGAAATTGATAAAGCGCTAAACAACTATTTTTCAAAAAATGGCGGCAAAGGCGGAAACAGACCTGATACAAAATTATTGCTGCGAGATAAAAACCAAAAAGACTATCCGATTTTAATAGAGTATAAAGGCTATATAGATAAACTGGAAAAACTTGATACTAACGGTTTTATTGCAAACAGGAATGATAAAAACGAACTAAATTTCAAAAATATTAAAGAATATGCGGTAAATGGCGCAGTTCACTATGCAAATGCGATTTTACAATATACAAATTATACAGATATTATTTCCATAGGAATTACAGGGTGCAAAGACGAAGATGGAAAACTCTTGCACAAAATTGGCGTTTACTATGTCTCAAAAAGCAATTTTGGCATGGGGCAAAAAGTTGACAACTACACAGACCTTTCATTTTTATCAAAAGATAATTTTGATAATTTCATCGAGAAAATTAATTTACTGAGTTTAGACCCTGAAGAACTGGAACAGCGCAAGGCCATAAAAGAAGCAGAAATCAACAAAAGCCTCATTAAACTAAATAATGACATTTATAAAGAAGAAAAAGGACTTGGCGAAAGCGACAGGGTGTATCTTGTAGCAGCCTCAATAATAGCAACGCTTGGAATTCCAAACAAAGTCGCACCGCTTGACAAAGATGAGCTAAAATCATTAGACGAAGACGGAAATCGTGACGGCGATATAATTTTACGCAAGATTAATGCTTTTTTGAGCAACAAAGAAATTCCTAAAGACAAAAAAGATTTAATCATAAGAACCCTGCAAAATACTCTGACTACTGAGAATATAAATAAAGTAGAAAAGGGAGAAACACAGGTCAAAAGAGTTTTCACAAAAATTGTAGACGACTTGGGTTCTTATTATAAGATAGGCTTGACAACAGATTTTACCGGCAAACTGTTTAACGAAATGTACAGTTGGCTTGGTTTTTCTGAAGACAAATTAAACGATGTGGTTCTAACACCTTCATATGTAGCAAAATTATTGGTAAAACTTGCCAGAGTCAACAAAGACTCTTATGTTTGGGATTTTGCAACAGGTTCTGCGGGACTCTTGGTTGCGGCAATGAATGAAATGCTCAACGACGCTAAAGAAACAATTAAATCACCCAAAGAACTTTTAGAAAAAGAATTACTAATCAAAACCGAGCAACTTTTAGGACTTGAAGTATTGCCCAGTATATATATGCTTGCCGTATTAAATATGATTTTAATGGGCGATGGAAGTACAAACATACTAAATAAAGATTCTTTAAGAAACTTTGACGGCAAATACGGATTTGGAAAAACAAAAGAAAAATTCCCTGCAACAGCGTTTATATTAAACCCTCCATATTCTGCAGCTGGCAACGGAATGATTTTTGTAAAAAAAGCCCTGAGTATGATGAATAAAGGCTATGCGGCAGTAATTATACAAAGCTCAGCCGGAACAGGCAAAGCAACAGAGATAAATAAAGAAATTCTGAAAAATAATACTTTACTGGCAAGTATTAAAATGCCTAGTGATTTATTCGTTGGTAAATCCAGTGTTCAAACGTATATTTATGTATTTCAAGTTGCGCAAGCACACGAAAAAGATAACGTAGTTAAATTTATTAATTTTACGGAAGACGGATACACAAGAACAAACAGAAAAAAATCCAGCGTAAACTTAAAAGATACAAACAACGCTAAAGAGCGCTATCAGGAAGTAGTGGATTTAGTCAAATATGGCAAGAAAAAACTGCATTATTTATCCGAAAATGATTACTACGAAGGCTCTATTGACCCCCAAAACGGTGCAGATTGGAACCAAAGCGCCCCAATAGACACAACTCCTACGGAAGAAGATTTCAAAAAAACAGTGGCCGATTACCTAAGTTGGAAAGTTTCAACAATATTAAAAGGGGAATCAAACGAAAATTTTTAAAAAGCCCTCGTTTGAAAGAATTGGTAGAAAAATTTGAAGCAAACGGGGGCAAAATCAAACAAATTGAAGCAGGGAAATTATTTACAGTAAAAAATAATCCTCAACTAAATAAAGACTGTTTTAATTTTTCAAAAAACGGGATATATCCTTATTTCACCAGAACAGTTTCAAATAATGGAATTTTAGGATATGTTGACTACTTAGATGAAGAACATAAAATATCCGGAAATTGTATTGCTGTTGGAATGCTAGGCATGAAATTTTTTTACATGGAACATGATTTTTACGCAGGGCAATTTACAAAAACAATCAATCCTGTGTTTGAAAATTTTTCATATAAAATTTCACTTTATTTTAATAGCCAATTTAATAAACATTCTGAACATTATTTAACAGGTCTTGTAAGAGATTTTGAAAAATTATTTACAACTTCTAAAATATATGTGCCGATAAAAAATAGCAAACTAGATTTAAATTTTATTGAAAATTACATAGAAATATTAGAAGAAGAACAAATACGCGAACTGGAACAAGAAAGAATTCTTGAACTTAAAAATTATCTAAAAGCCGGCAAGCTTGATGATTATAAATTGACAAATGAAGAACGAAACGCTCTTGATTTAATTAGTAATAAAAAAATTAAGTTCAAAAAGTATAAGATTGGAGAATTATTTGATATACATCCCACAATATCCTATAAAATGACAAACTACAATTTATTACAAACAAAGGGCGCAACCCCTGTTGTTAGTAATTCGAGCATCAATAATGGAATCACAGGGTATGTTAATCTTGCACCAACCGAAAAAGGTGGCATTATAACATATAGCGACACCACAACATCAGACGCAATATTTTATCAACCAAATGACTTTATAGGATACTCCCATGTGCAAGGATTGTACGCTCATAATAAAGAATTAACTAGTAAAGAAAGACTACTATATGTTGTTGCGTTATTTAAAAAAAGCACAAACAATAGATTCAACTATGCAAACAAATTCAATCGAATAATTGCAAGCAACCTGCTTATTAAATTACCTATTAACATCAATAATGAAATAGATTTTAACTTTATAGATACATACATTACAGCCGTTAAAAAGTTGGTCATTAAAGATGTAATTGATAAAAAAGACAAAATAATCAAAACCACCAAGAACATATGCAGCAAATAAGAGGGCTTCAAAAACCTTGAAACCCTCTTTTGATAAATGGTTGTAAAGGAACACATGGTTTGATTATGGTGTACGGTTAGTATGATTATTTTGGTACAAATCTTAATTATTTTATAC
>CALUSB010000016.1 GCA_944323335.1 Candidatus Gastranaerophilales bacterium | reverse complement strand
AAGACCGCAGGCGCAACTGTTGATAGGCGATGCCCGCAAACTCTTAGCGAGCTAAAGCGAGCCTTAGAGTTTGGAAACGCCCTTGGGGTGCGTAAAAGATTTTAATCAATAACCCCGCCAAAATGCGGGGTTATTTTTTGAGGAAATGAGAAATTTTGTAAACTAAGCTTTTACAAGCCCCTCTTTTATGGCTTTTACTGCCGCTTGAACTCTATCATCCACGCACAACTTCTGTAAAATCGAACACACATGCGCTTTTGCAGTATGAACACTTACTATAAGCTCCTTTGCTATCTCCGTATTTGACCTGCCTTGAACAAGCAGTCTTAAAACCTCTTGTTCTCTTTCTGTTAAATGTCCCTTAGGGTCAGGGTTTGCACCTTTTGATAAAAACTCGGCATTCTCAGGTTTTGGAAAAAGCTTCAGCGCAAGCTTTGCTACCGTGGGGTCAATCCAGCAAGCCCCTTTTGCAGCGCACTTAATAACATCAGACAATGCCTTTGGGTCAATATCTTTTAAACAATATGCCGTAGCGCCCGAGCCTAAGGATGCCAAAACTTCTTCTTCTCTGTCATGAGAAGTTAAAATAACCACCTGAGTATCGGGAGAAATTTCTTTGATTTTTATTGTTGCCTCAAGTCCGTTCATATTAGGCAAACCTAAATCCATAAGCACAACGTCGGGATTTTCTTTTTTAATAATTTCTATACCCTCCTCTGCGCTTTCTGCCTCAGCTACTACATTAATGTTTTCAATTTGATTAAGCGCATATCTTAGCCCTACACGGGTAAGTTTGTAATCTTCAACTATAACTACCTTTACCTCATCTGTCGCAAAATACGAATTAGCCTGTGCTGACATAGTCCCTAACCTTTCCTTATAAAAATATTTCCATTCCGATGAAAAAATACTAAAACAATATTTTATTTTCGGGCATTACCCGAAAGGGTAGATTTGATATCAACGCATTACCCGATGTTACTAGCAGGGTTTTTATTTGTGTTATAATTTTTTCTATGAAAGACTTAATCTCAATAGGTAAAATACTTAATTTCCACGGCATTATGGGCGAAGCCAAAGTGGGCTTTAGCGACGCCCAAAGACTTAAAAATCTAAAAAAAGTAATGGTTAAAAATATTGAACTTACGGTTGAAAAACTTAGATTTCACAAAAACTTTGCCATAATAAAATTCAGGGAAATTTCAGATATAAATGAGCTTTTAAACTTCAAAGGAGAAAATATCTACCTTGAGAAAAAAGAAGTTCAAAATACGCTTGAAGAGGAAGAATACCTGATAGGTGACTTAGTCGGGCTAAATGTCTTTGATGATAAGGACGATTTAATAGGAACGGTTGACTCTATTGCAAAAAGCACAGGTAACGATATTTTATCAATCAAACCGCAAGATGAAAAATACGGAAATATCTTAATTCCTTTTGTAAAAGAACTTGTCCCGATTGTGGATATAAAAGGCAAAAAAATCATTATAAAACCCATAGAGGGGCTGCTGCCGTGGGATTAAGGTTTGATGTCATTACTCTTTTTCCTGAAATAATTGAGGGCTACTGTTCTTGTGCTCTTTTAGGCAGAGGCATAAAAAACAACATAATAGAGCTAAAAACAACAAACCCGCGCGATTTTACCCATGATAAACACAGAAGAGTGGACGACACACCATACGGAGGCTCCGCAGGTATGGTAATGATGGCGCCGCCTGTTTTTGAAGCTTATGAAAGTATAGAAAAACTCCCTGATAGTGAGTTTATTATGCTCACTCCGCAGGGCGAGCCTTATAATCAAAAAATAAGCAAAGAGCTCGCTCAAAAAAATCAAATTATACTTTTGTGCGGAAGATACGAGGGTTTTGACGAGAGAATACGCACAGGTTTAAAACCAAGAGAGATATCTCTGGGCGATTATGTTCTAACGGGCGGAGAATTAGGCGCACTGTGCATTATAGATAGTGTTTCAAGACATTTGCACGGATTTTTGGGCAAAGACGAATCCGCTGTCGACGATAGTTTTTCAGAAGGATTAAAAGGGCTTTTAGAGCACCCTCAGTACACTAAACCTCGCGAATACAGGGGGATGAGGGTACCTGATGTACTTCTGAACGGTAATCATCAGGAAATTGAAAAATATCGCCTAAACGAGCGCATAAAGCGAACAAAAGAGCGCCGAGCCGATTTGTGGGAAAAGGTTAAGGATAATCTTAAAGAAACATAATTTTTCCTTGCCAATGGTTATTTTTATGCGAAAATAACCTTATAGTAGTAATTTAATTTAGAAAAGGAAAAAAGTATGCCTAGAAAGACACCTTTGGATAAAATCAGAAACATTGGTATCGCAGCGCACATTGACGCAGGTAAAACAACTACTACCGAACGTATCCTGTTCTATACGGGTAAAACTCACAAAATCGGTGAAGTTCACGATGGTGCTGCAGTTACTGACTTTATGGAACAAGAAAGAGAACGCGGTATCACAATTCAATCTGCTGCGGTTACTTCATACTGGAAAGGTCACCAAGTAAACATTATAGACACCCCCGGACACGTTGACTTTACAATCGAAGTTGAACGCTCACTTCGTGTATTAGACGGCGTTGTTGCAGTATTTTGCGCAGTAGGCGGTGTTCAATCTCAATCTGAAACAGTTTGGCGTCAAGCTAACCGTTACGAAGTTCCCCGTATGGTTTTTGTTAACAAAATGGACAGAACAGGTGCTAACTTCTACCGTGTAGTTGACCAAATCAAAAACAGACTTGGCGGAAACGCTCACCCGATAAGACTTCCTATTGGTGCAGAAGACCAGTTTAAAGGTCTTGTTGACCTGCTTGAAATGAAAGCATACATCTACACAAACGACTTAGGTACAGATATTAAAGAAGAAGACGTACCGGCTGATATGGTAGAAGATGCTAAAAAATACAGAGAAGCTCTTGTTGAAGCAATCGCTGAAGTTGATGACGATTTAATGGAAAAATACCTTGAAGGTCAGGAACTTTCAATTGAAGAATTGAAAAAAGGCTTAAGAAAAGGTGTTTGCGAAAACAAAATCGTTCCGGTTACTTGCGGTACAGCATTTAAAAACAAAGGTGTACAGCTTTTACTTGACTCGGTTGTTGAGCTAATGCCTTCTCCTGTAGATGTTAAAGCTATCGAGGGTGAACTTGAAGACGGTACAAAAGTTGAACGTCACTCTTCAGATGACGAACCTTTCTCGGCTCTTGCTTTCAAAGTTATGACAGACCCATACGTTGGTCGTTTAACATTTATGAGAGTTTACTCAGGTAAATTAACATCGGGTTCATATGTTCTTAACGCTACAAACGGCAAAAAAGAACGTATCTCAAGACTTGTACAAATGCAAGCTGACCAAAGAAACGAAATCACAGAAGTTTACGCAGGCGATATCTGCGCTGCAGTTGGTCTTAAAGATACAACAACAGGTGATACACTTTGCGATGAAAAAGCTCCTATCATCTTAGAAAGAATGTCATTCCCGACACCTGTTATCTCGGTTGCTATCGAACCTAAAACAAAAGCTGACCAGGATAAAATGGGTATTGCATTACAAAAACTTGCTGAAGAAGACCCGTCTTTCCAAGTTAAAACAGATAATGAAACAGGACAAACAATCATCTCAGGTATGGGCGAACTTCACCTTGACATCATTGTTGACCGTTTGATGAGAGAATTCAAAGTTGACGCTAATGTCGGTAAACCTCAGGTTGCATACCGTGAAACAATTAGAGGAACAGCTGACCAAGACTCTAAATTCATCCGTCAATCAGGCGGTCGCGGTCAATACGGTCACGTTAAAGTTAAAATTGAACCCGCTGAAGAAAATGCCGGATTTGTATTTGAAAACAAAATCGTCGGTGGTGCTATTCCTAAAGAATACATCGAACCGGCCAGAAAAGGTATGGAAGAAGCTCTTGAAGGCGGTATCATAGCAGGTTTCCCTGTAATTGACGTTAAAGTTACTCTGTACGACGGTACATACCACGATGTCGACTCTTCGGAAATGGCGTTCAAAATCGCAGGTTCTATGGCTATGAAAGACGGTATCAAAAAAGCTCGTCCTTGCATCCTTGAGCCTATGATGAAAGTTGAAATCGAAGTTCCTGAAGAAAATACGGGTGATATCATCGGTGATATTTCTTCTCGCAGAGGCCGTGTAGAAGGTATGGAAATGATTGAAGGAACAGGTATTCAAAAAGTTCGTGCAATCGTTCCTCTGGCTGAAATGTTCGGATATGCTACAGACATCCGTTCAAAAACTCAAGGCCGCGGTACTTTCTCAATGGAATTCTGCAAATACGAACAAGTTCCTGCTAACGTAGAAGCTGAAATCATCTCTAAATCAGGTGTTTCTAACTCATAAGCTGAAACTTGGTAAAACAAAAATAAAAGCGAGGCAAATGCCTCGCTTTTTAATATTAAAAAATAAAATTAAAACTTAAAATCTCTGCCGCCTTGCTCGATTTTTTTGAGATTTTCAATTACTATATTTTTTATTTTCTCATCTTTTATTGTCTGCAGTTCTTTTTGAATAATCTTCTCGCCAACTGCTTTTGTTTCATCTGAAGCATAGTCTTCAAGATATTCTTTTAGTGTCATAATGGCATTTGGTTCGCAGAAGTTATGTATTTGCTGACTTTTGCAAATCTCCATAAACCTATCGCCCGTTCTTCCTTGCCTATAGCAAGAAGTGCAAAAACTTGGCAGATAGCCTAATTCCATCAGCCATTTTATAACTTCATCCAAAGGACGCCTGTCTGAAACATCAAACTGAGCAGAATCTTCACTATCAGGCATCGGCTTAAAATAGCCTCCGACGCTTGTTTTTGAACCGCCTGAAATTTGAGAAACACCAAGACTTAAGAGTCTTTCTCTGCACTCTTTGGATTCTCTTGTTGATATAATCATGCCGACATATGGTGTAGCTATTCTAATACATGCAACAATTTTTGCAAAAGTATCATCATCTATACCGTTATCAAAAGCATCAGGGTCAATATCATCAGCGTGTTTTATCCTTGGAACACTTATAGCATGAGGCCCAACGCCAAAAGCGGCTTCTAAGTGCTCAGCATGCATTAAAAGCGCTGCAAACTCATAGCGATAAAGCTCAAGACCAAATAAAACCCCAAGACTGACATCGTCAATTCCTGCTTCCATGGCTCTGTCCATAGCCTCGGTATGATATGCATAATTGTGCTTTGGCCCTGTCGGGTGCAGTTTTTCATAAGATTCTTTATTGTATGTTTCTTGGAATAAAATATATGTACCGATGCCTGCGTCGTGGAGCTTTTTATAGTTTTCAACGGTTGTTGCCGCTATATTTACATTCACACGACGAATTGAACCGTTTTTGTGCTTAACGTCATAAATTGTTTTAATAGAATCTAAAATATACTCAATAGGATTGTTAACAGGGTCTTCGCCAGATTCAATGGCAAGACGCTTATGTCCCATATCCTGAAGGGCGGTGACTTCTTGTCTTATTTCTTCTTGAGTAAGTTTTTTTCTTGGTATGTGTTTATTTTTCAGGTGATACGGGCAATAAACACAACCGTTTACACAGTAATTGGACAAGTACAGGGGCGCAAAAAGTACAATTCTGTTGCCATAATAATCCTGTTTAATTTCACGAGCAAGAGCATAAATTTCCTCCACTTTCTCAGGTATGTCACAGTCAAGCAAAACCGCAGCTTCTCTGTGAGTTAAACCCTTTTTAAGACGAGCTTTTTCAAGTATTTTGTTAACTACTTCAAGATTGTCTTTGTTATTTTTGGCATATTCAAGAGTATCTAACACCTCCTGATGGCAAATAAATTCTTCAGCCTTGTGTGATTTTGGATTATACATATTACTACCTCTCTTACAAGCAACATTATATCACTTAATAAAAAAGGCAATAAAATTTTATCTTATTCTCCAACTGTAATTAATATAGGCGGGATAAGCATAACTTGCACAACATGGTCTATAATAATAACCTTTATGCCAATGTCCCTTTTTATGAGGGCCTCTGTGCGGTGGCGGTGGCGGCGCAGGATGATTGCAAGGTCTTGAGAGCGCTCCTGTTGCAATAGCACCAATTGCAACACCTGCTACAACTCCTCCTACAACAGAGCCTACATTAGAACATTTTGCAAATGAGGGAGATGAAGTTACAAAAAGAAAACCGAAAATGATAAATATCGCAGCTATTTTTTTCATATTTAAATCCCTTACTCCTACAAATATATAACGAGCATGGAATAAAAAATGTTCAAAAAAGGTGCACCTTTTTTTAAAAGTGCACCTTATAAGCTTTATTATCTATGGACTAGTTGCATCCGCAAGAGCAGCAGCATTGAGTTTTGCTTTGTCCCTTAAATGCTTTAAGACCCATATATCTTGCGCTTGAACCAAGTTCTTGTTCGATTCTGATTAATTGGTTGTATTTTGCAATACGGTCAGAACGGCTTGCAGAACCTGTTTTGATTTGTCCGCAATTTAGAGCTACGGCAAGGTCAGCGATGAATGTATCTTCTGTTTCACCTGAACGGTGAGAAGCAATAGCGCTGTAACCTGCTTCATGAGCCATATTAATAGCGTTTAGTGTTTCAGTTAAAGTACCGATTTGGTTAACTTTGATAAGAATTGAATTTGCAACTTCACGTTTAATACCTTGTTCAAGTAATTTTACGTTAGTAACAAATAAATCGTCGCCTACTAATTGGCATTTGTTGCCAATTCTGTCTGTAAGCATTTTCCAGCCTTCCCAATCTTCTTCAGCCATGCCGTCTTCAATTGAGATGATAGGATATTTGTTAACCCAACCTTCAAGGAAGTCAACCATTTCTTCGCGGCTTAGAGTTTTACCTTCGCCGGCTAAAACGTATTTACCGTCTTCATAAAATTCAGATGAAGCAACGTCTAAGCAGATTTTAACTTGGTCAGTTGTGTAGCCTGCTTTTTTGATAGCTTCAAGAATAACTTCAATACCTTCTTCGTTTGATTGAAGGTTAGGAGCAAAGCCGCCTTCGTCACCAACTGATGTTACAAGGCCTTTGTCATGAAGAACTTTTTTAAGGTTATGGAATACTTCAGCACCCATTCTGATAGCTTCTTGGAAGTTAACAGCGCCCACAGGAGCAATCATAAACTCTTGGAAGTCGATGTTATTATCAGCGTGAGCACCACCGTTGATGATATTCATCATAGGTGTAGGAAGTACGGTTGCATTAATACCGCCTAAGTATCTGTATAGAGGCATTTCATAAGCTAATGAAGCAGCTTTTGCTACTGCAAGAGAAACACCTAAAATAGCGTTTGCACCTAAATTTGATTTATTTTCCGTTCCGTCTAATTCAAGCATCAGGGCGTCAATTTCTTGTTGGTTAGAAGCGTCTTCACCGATTAATTCGGGAGCGATTTTAGAGTTTACGTTATCAACCGCTTGCATAACGCCTTTACCTAAGTACATTGACTTGTCGCCGTCTCTTAATTCAAGAGCTTCGTTAATACCTGTTGAAGCACCTGAAGGAACTGCAGCGCGACCTACAACACCGCATGATAAAGTTACATCAACTTCAACAGTCGGGTTACCTCTTGAATCGAGGATTTGTCTTGCTTTTACATCTTCAATAAATGTTGACATATTGTAATACCTTTCGTTTTTAAGTATCCTCAGCCACAATTATCGCACATCAAAATAGGCATGCAAACACTTTTTAAATTATCTTTATGCAGATATAAAGATTGTATAAACAAAACAGGGTTTTATATTTTTTTGGATTATACTTTAAAAGAAGTTAATCAGGAGAAATGAAATGCAAGCAGTTTTAAACCCTACAAGAACTATTGTTGAAGATAAAGAAACAAAATTGGATACATTACTTAAAATGCTTATTGACGCAGACCAAAAAACAAAAAGTGATGTTGAAAATCGTATAGTTGGTATGGGTGACAGCATTGCAAATCTTCTTGTAGACAGACTTCAAAATGCAAAAGGCACTCAAAGAGGCGTTATTGCAATGAGCCTTATAAGACTTGGCGAATGCTCAATTGCCCCCTTGAGAAAACTTGCTATGGAATCTCGCGAATTTCAATGGATTGCAAATTACTTAATCTCTGAAATTTAGATAGTCTTTAGCCTAGATAAGGTAATTTAAATAGTCCTTTCAGATAACCTTTTATGGTAATGAAGATATAGTTTAGAAAATGCATAATTCAAGAAAAATGAGTTATGCATTTTTTATGTTCAAAATAAACATGTCTTTCAATAAAGGAGGAGAAATGACTATTAAAAAATTCGTACTTTGCGCAACAGCTGCCTCTGTGTTTGCTCTTACCGTACCGGTAAGCTTTGCCGCATGCCCTCTTAATAACGACTGCGGCTGCCCCGACTCTACGGTTCAAAAAGTAACCCCTGAAACTGCTGTTTGCAAAAAATGTAATCAAACACCTTGCAAATGCAAAAAAGAAAAGAAGAAAAAGCACAAATGCGACCCTTGTGAAACAGGCGCAGCAGCACCGGCACCGGATTGCGGATGCGATATGCCAAAAAATGACTGCGGATGCGACACAGGAGCAGCAGCTCCCGCGTATGAACAAGCACCGCTATCTAAAGCCCAAACATACGCTTATCCTAACTCAATCTATTCTAACGCCAATGAAGCAATTGTCGGAGAAAATGCAAATACTGCAATTATTAACGACAACATGCTTGAAGCATACAACGGCGTAATGGTTGATGATTCATGCACTACAGGCGCTGCGGCACCCATTATTCAAGATTTGCCAAAAACAGACTGCAATCCTGCTCCAAACGTGTCTTCACCGACAAGTATGGATGCAAAAAAGGTAATTAAAGAAGAAATACCTAATATTACAGGTATGGCAGCCGACATTGGCGAACAAATGTATCCCGATGTTCCCGATAACTACTGGGCAAGCGCTGATATTAACCGCTTGACCGAACAGTGTATAGTTGTAGGTTATCCCGATAAATTCTTTAAACCTAACAAAAACGTATCAAGAGCCGAGATGGCTACAATGGTTGTAAAAGGCTACAATCTTGAAGACCAATGCTTAACAGAAGCAGGCAACTTCCCTGACGTACCTAAGTCTCACTGGGCTTACGAAGCCATCAACAAAGGTGTTGGCGCTGATATGATAGAAGGTTATACTAACGGCTTATTTAAACCTAACGGCAACATCACAAGAACAGAAGCTCTTGCAATACTTTCAAAAGGCATTAACTGCCCTATGGACCAATGCAAAGCCGATGAAATATTGTCAAAATACACAGACGGAAATCAAGTTCCCACTTGGGCAAGAGAATGTGTAGCAAAAGCAATTGACAACGGCGCACTTAAAGACGAAGCAAGCTCAAAGATTCGTCCTAACCAAAAAGCAACAAGAGCTGAAATCAGCTCAATGCTTCAAGGCGTACGTGTAGCAGGCGGATATGACAATGAAGTTAAATCAGCTTGTGCACCTTGCGAAAAAACAGAAAAAATGTTCGTTGAAAAAGAACAATGCGTAAAAATCCCTACTCTTGAGCTTTCAATGAACGATATTATCAACGCTAAAAACGCAAACGTAGGCGAACAATTTGCTGCAAAAACATTAAATGAAATTACAATTAACGGTACTACATTCCCTTGCGGTTCAACTGTAAGAGGTAAAGTAACCGAAGTTGTACGTCCTTCAAAATGCAACTCCGGCGCACTTAAACTTTCATTTAATGAAATTTCTTACGGAAAATGCAAAGAAATGCTGCCAAGACAGGTTCACACCGCTATGGTACAAAAACAAAAAGATGTTAACTTCCTTGTACGCGCTATTGAATTCCCATTCACTTGGGTAGGTTCAGTTATAGGTACAGCAGGAAGAACAGTGGGCGGTGCGGCTATCGGTCTTGCTAACGCAACTGAAGCTCTGTTTGACCAAGCAGGCACAGGTACGGGCGAATTGTTATCAGGTAAATTCAGAGCAGCAGGCAGAAGCTACCAAGACGGCTTAAAAACTGCTTTCAAAGCTCCTGTTGACCTGACAAGAACAGCCCTTTCAGGCACCCTTGGTACTCTTCAAACTTCGGCTGATGAACTCACATACCTTGTAGACCCAAACGGTATGGCAATTTCTAAAGTTAACCCTAAAGAAAAAGTTACCATCGCCTTTGGAGAATAAACAAAAACAGGGTGAAATCTTGAGCTTTTGTTGAAAAAGCGAAAGATGAAACCGTTGACAGGCGACGTAGGATAATCGAGCGCAACGGCGCGAGATACCCACAGGAGCCAAACAATAACAGGGTGAAATCTTGAGCTTTTGTTGAAAAAGCGAAAGATGAAACCGTTGACAGGCGACGTAGGATAATCGAGCGCAACGGCGCGAGATACCCACAGGAGCCAAACAAAAACAGGGTGAAATCTTGAGCTTTTAATAAAAATTGCGCTTCTTAGCGCTGCTAAAACCTCGCATTGAGGTAAGGGGGAACCAAATCAGGTGTCCCCCTTTTTTATGCTATATTATTAAAGTAATTATTTGGAGAGTAAAAAATGGATAACAAACTGGCTCAAATCGCTGTAGATAATTTTTTAAATAAAGGATACTCATGCTCAGAAAGCGTTGTTATGGCAGCAATTGAATTAAACATAGTTCCAAGAGAACTCCTAAGTGTTGCAACATCATTCTCGGGCGGCATGGGCTCAGGATGTCTGTGCGGGGCTATTGCAGGCTCACAAATAGTTATAGGCTACCTTTTTGGTAAAGAAAAAACAAACACTGCCCGCACTATAGCAAAAGAATTTATAGAAGAATTTAAAAAATCACACAAAGCGACTTGTTGCAGAGTACTATCAGCAGGATTTGACTTTCATTCAAAAGAAAGAAAGTCGCACTGCTCAAATATGGTTCAAAGTTGCGCTACAATTCTAAATAACATCTTAGAGCGCGAAAAATCTAAAGTCTAACCTATGCTTCTTAAGTTTAATTTATGCTGAATCGGCTCACACTCAAGCAAGTCTGCAATGGTGCACTCAAGAGCCTCACATAGTCTGTCCATATTCTCATAAGAAGGCTGTGTTCTGCCGTTTGCCCAAGAGTAAACCGTCTGCTGCGGAAGATTAAGTTCTTTAGCAAGTTTATACAAACTGTAGCCTTTTTTTTCTTTTGCCGTTTCTCTGATTTTAATTTTCATTTTAGTGTCCCGAAGATATTACTATACAAAAACATGTTATATTATATCGTTGAGGATAAATTTAATACAGTGATTTTGAGTTTTTTACTCTTTTTGTATGAAAATTAGTAAAATCCGTTTAAAAACGTAAAAAAAATAACGTAAAAATATATAAAACACTTGTCTTTTAACAAGAAAACATTATAAAATATAGAAAAAGAGGTTTGTTTACTTTATGAAAAAAATCGCATGTTCAATATTATGCTTTTTAATAATCGGGGGCTATGCAGCAAGTTGCGCAGCAACCAAGTCAGTAAGCGCTCAGGTTTACTCAGGAATTTCTAACTACAAAAAAGCAAACTACACAGGCTGTATTCAAGATATGGAAGCAGCGCTAAAGAAAAATCCAAATGATATACTTGCAAAATACTATCTTGCTCTTGTTTACACAAAAATAGGTCTTAAAGAAGAAGCAAAAAAATACTATCAACAAGTAGTTGACCAAAACAGCGAAAAAGTCCTTACAAAATATTCGCAAAAAGCTCTTGTTTGCCTTGAAATGCCCGATGATAAAATCTGCGGCGCAAAATTGAGCGATGAAGACAAAGAAATGGATGAATTTATTAAATCAGGAGAATTTTTGCACCCCGATTTAAAGAAAAATCTCGAAAAAAGAGAGCTTAAAGACATAAAAGACACATTTAATGCGGATAAATTCCCTAACATGGAAGACTACAGATTTATAAATGACGCTAAAGACGAATTAGAACCAACGGATGCTCAAATTGCAGCCGCTGTTAAAATTCTTGCAAAAGTAGGCTACAATCCTGCAGCACAAGTTTACAATAACTCATTTATCAGCCCGCAAGCAGCTCAAATGAGCATGATGGGCATAAATCAAAACACAAATAACAACAACTTTTTAAATATGCTGCCATATCTTATGGCACAAAAAAACGGTACATCAAACTCAAATATAAGCCCTGAGATAATTCAAACAATGCTTATGAATCAGGCTATGCCGGGGTTTTAATTTAAAACAGAGAAAATTATGGAAAAAAACTTAGAGAAAATCAAAACAAGCCGCTTTGGAGAGGTAGAGGTAGACAATAATCTTTTGTTTAACTTTGTTTCACCGATTATCGGCTACAGTGAACATAAACGCTTTACACTTATTGACTACAGACCCGATTCGCCTTTTAAATGGCTTCAGTCAATGGAAGATATGGATTTAGCTTTTCCTGTAACTCTTTGCAGTTATTTTAATATTGATTATCAATTTGAATTAAGTGATGAGGACGCACAAACTCTAGGTGTCAAGAGTGCTGATGAAATCCTTGCAATAAATATAGTAACAATACCTCAAATTAACCCTCAAGCAGCTACAATAAACCTTTTAGCGCCCATTGTAATTAACACTACAAACAATAATGCAATGCAGGTAATACTAAAAGACTCGAAACTCCCTGTAAGGCATCCTCTTTTTGAAAAACAAGAAAAAAAGTCTGATGAGGGTGCAAAATAATGCTTATTTTAACAAGAAAATTAAACCAAAAACTTATCATAAACGATGATATTGAAGTGGTTATACTTGAAACATATAAAAATGCGGTTAAAATAGGCATAAAAGCGCCAAACCATGTTCAGGTATTCAGAGAAGAGATATACAGAGAAATTAAAAAAGCAAACGAGCAGTCCAAAATATCTGATGTTAAAGTACTTGATAACATAAATACACCAAGTGCAAAAAGCTTTAATATAGCAGATAAATTTAAACATAAGCAGTAATATGTCAGAAGAACTTGCAAAAGATTTTTTCTACAAAGGGGATTATAAACAGGCACTTAAATTGTTCAAGGAGCTAAACCTTAACTATCAGTGCGGTTTATGCGCGCTTTTATGCGGAGATAAGGAACTGGCTAAAAACTTCTGGACAAAAGAAAAAGACCCTGATATCGCAACAAAATGGGGGCTTATAGTATTAAATATTATCGATTTAAAAATTAAAGAGCGCCCGACATTTTTTCAGGTAAGAGCATTTTTAGAAGTATATATCAATCTTTTCATACAAAGCAGACATCTTGATTGGGCAGAAAACCTCATAAGCGCTTGCGATATTTTAGTAAGGTCAAATCCTGAAACATATAAATTCATAGCTCGCGCATTATTTGCTAACGGATATTTAAATCTTGTACACAAATTTTTATCAGAATCAAAAAAACTTTTTTACGGAGACCCCGAGGCGCATTTTATAGAAGCACAGTCCTACTATCTTGAACAAGATTATAAAAGTGCACTAAAAAGCATAAATGAAACACTAAAATCAGTACAAGATTACTATCCTGCCATTCAATTTAGAAAAATAATAGAGCAAAAAATAAACCCCCAAGCCATATAAAGCAAGGGGGTAAAAATCTAAATACATCTGTCAAAATTATATTAATGACAATGCAATGTTTGGTTGTTGGTTTGCTTGAACCAATAGAGCTGCAGATGCTTGTTGCAGAATTGAGTTTTGAGTGTAGTTAGATGATTCTGTAGCGATGTCAGCATCTTTAATACGTGAATTTGCAGCTGAGAGGTTTTCATATTGAGTATCTAATTGTTCCATTGCAGAACTTAATCTGTTAGATACTGCACCAATTGTACCTCTTCTTGATGAAATTTCAGTAATTGCAACATCAAGTTGGTCAAGTTGGTCTTGCATAGCAGCCAAATCAGTACCTACAAAACTTGAAGTAAATGCAGCCTGACCTGTTAAAGTTGAAACATGAGCGTCATTAAACACATCTGAAATTTCAAGAGTGTTTGTAGCGCTATCTGAACCTGTGCCAATTTGAAGAGTTACTTTTTCGTCTGCGCCATCATGAGTAGCACCGCCAAACAGGTCAAATGTGTTAAACTTAGCACCTGTTGCGATTCTGTCAATTTCAGCTAAGCGCGCTGTAGCTTCTTCTTGCATAGCAGCCAACTGCTCCTCAGTTTGACCGCCGTTCATAGCTTGAAGAGTCAAGTCACGAATTCTCATAAAGTTGTCTTGCATAACAGCAAGGTTGCCTTCAGCAGTTTGCAATAAGTTAATACCTGATTGAGCATTGCTTTTTGCAACTTGAGTACCGCGAGTTTGAACTTCAATACCTTTTGAAATTACTAATCCTGCAGCGTCATCTGCAGCAGAGTTAATTTTCAAACCGGTAGTCATTCTCTCCATTGCTTGGTTCATAGCGTCTGTAACGCTGTTTAAGTTGTTTTGAACCTTAATTGATTGAATGTTTGTGTTAACCACAATAGCCATAATCTGAATCTCCTTTCGATTGACTAAATACTTCCTTGTGTATACTTTAGTAATTCACACAAGACCTAAAAAACTAACGAAATTTGTTTATTTTTTTACAAAACTTAAGATTTTTTTTGATACAAAAAGCCCTCAAACCGGTGTGGTCAAGGGCTTTTTACTTTATATAATTAACCTTTTTTGTTAATTATATGAGAGACAATGCAATGTTTGGTTGTTGGTTTGCTTGAACCAATAGAGCTGCAGATGCTTGTTGCAGAATTGAGTTTTGAGTGTAGTTAGATGATTCTGTAGCGATGTCAGCATCTTTAATACGTGAATTTGCAGCTGAGAGGTTTTCATATTGAGTATCTAATTGTTCCATTGCAGAACTTAATCTGTTAGATACTGCACCAATTGTACCTCTTCTTGATGAAATTTCAGTAATTGCAACATCAAGTTGGTCAAGTTGAGCTTGCATTTCAGTTAACTGAGCAGGGTCTGTACCATCAACAAATTTTGATGTAAATGCGGCCTGGCCTGTTAGAGTTGAAACATGAGCGTCATTAAATACATTTGAAATTGTGATAGTATTTGTTGAAGTTTCAGAACCGGTACCGATTTGAAGAGTTACTTCTTCAGCGTCACTGTCATGAGTAGCACCGCCAAACAAGTCAAAAGAATTAAATTTTGCACCTGTTGCGATTCTGTCAATTTCAGCTAAGCGCGCTGTAGCTTCTTCTTGCATAGCTTCAAGTTGTTCTTGTGTTTGACCGCCGTTCATAGCTTGAAGAGTCAAGTCACGAATTCTCATAAAGTTGTCTTGCATAACAGCAAGGTTGCCTTCAGCAGTTTGCAATAAGTTAATACCTGATTGAGCATTGCTTTTTGCAACTTGTGAGCCGCGAGTTTGAACTTCAATACCTTTTGAAATTACTAATCCTGCAGCGTCATCTGCGGCAGAGTTAATTTTCAAACCGGTAGTCATTCTCTCCATTGCAGTGTTCATAGCGTCTGTAACGCCGTTTAGGTTGTTTTGAACCTTAATTGATTGAATGTTTGTGTTTACTACGATTGCCATAGTGTAAATCTCCTTCTTTTAACTTTACTTCCTTGTTATTTCTTGGCATAAAAACCTTTGTCAGAACCACCTTAAAGAAGTTTTAACAAAACTGATAACTATTCATATTCAAAGGTTTACTACCTTTGACAGGTCATAATTCACTTAAAACCTAAAAAGTAATAAGCGGGGAAATATTTACTGTCATCTTGTCAAAAATTTGAAATTGTCTTCCTTGTCTTTGACATTACCATATTAATGTTTTTTAAAAGGGAAATACATTATAGCAGTGTTTGATATTTCTTATACTAAAGTATGGTATTTTTCTTAACAAATTCAATTTCATCATTAAAGTTTAAAACACTTGAATTTTCCTCAAGTTTAGCCTCCAGAACCTTATCAAGCATAAAACCTATTAGCTTACCTTCCTTATACCCAAGGTTTAATAAATCAGAACCTTTTATGTTTAATTTAATATCTTTTAATTTACTAAAATACAAAAGCGCCCGTTCATCCTTGGTATTTGTGTAATATACGCAAATTTCATCAGCGTCGAATTGTTTAAAATATTTATAAATCTCAAATCGTGTTTTTAGTTCAGGCACATCAAAAGGCTCGTCTAATATATATTTTATAATGACTTTTGAATAGTCTTCTATTTTAAATTTCTCAATTGCATCAAAAATCTTCTTGCAAGATAAATCTTTATTATCAAATAAAATTCTATAATATTTTTTATCGACAAATTCCCTAAAAGCCTCTTTAGCTCTTAAGTTTGAAGAAAATAGTTTATTTAGCGTTAAAATAACCCTATCAACACTCAACCCCTCGCGAGACGGGCTTTTTAGGTATTCATTAATCAACTCTTTATCGTTTTCACTAAAGTCAAAATTAAACCTTAATTTAAAATCTAAACCCCTCAAAATTCTTGTGGGGTCATCAATATAGCTATTTTTATGCAACACTTTAAGAGTTTTATTTTTAATATCATGACAACCGCTAAATTTATCTATAAGTCTATAATTGCCATCTGCTAAAATCTCAAGCGCTATAGCATTTATTGTAAAATCGCGCCTTATAAGGTCATCTTCAATAGAGCAGCCAAGCTCAACTACCTCGGGCAAACAACCCGATAGAGGATAAAATTCTTTTCTTGTTGAGGCAAAATCAATCTCAATGCCCTCGATTTGAGTTTTTATGGTACCAAAGTCTTTGTGAACGGATTTAATATCAACAAAATCAAGCGATGAGATAAAATCAATTGCATTACCCTCAACCAAAATATCAACATCTAAGGGCTCAATACCCATAATGATATCGCGCACAAGACCCCCGACAAAATAAATTTTAACCCCGAAGTTTTTTGCTTCAAGGGCTAAATTTTTTATTATTTTGTCAGTTTTTTCACTAAACTTTATTTTCAAGGTCTTTTTCTCTTACGAAGCTCTTTTCAAGAAAACTTGTATTGAATTTACCGCTTATAAATATATCATTGTTTAAAATTTCACGATGAAAAGGAATAGTTGTCTTTATTCCTGTTATAACATACTCATTTAATGCTCTTAACATTCTAAGACGGGCATCTTCACGGTCTTTACCCCAGCAGATTAGTTTTCCTACCATAGAGTCATAATACGGAGGAATACTGTAACCTGTGTATACGTGCGAATCCACCCTTACACCAAAACCGCCGGGGGCAATATAGCCTTCGATTTTGCCTGCAAAAGGCATAAAGTCACGGTCAGGGTCTTCTGCATTAATACGACATTCAATAGCATGGCCTCTTAAGCAAATATCATCTTGGCTGACGCTCAATCTTTGACCTGCTGCAACTCTAACTTGCTCTTTTACAATGTCTACACCTGAAATCATCTCGGATACACAGTGTTCAACCTGAACACGAGTGTTCATTTCCATAAAGTACCATTTTTTGTCTTTAGGATTAGACTCATCCAAAAGAAACTCAATTGTGCCCGCACCCTCGTAATTTATAGCTTTTGCAGCATTGACCGCAGCTTGTCCCATTGCTTTTCTTATATCTTCACTTATAGCAGGCGATGGAGCTTCTTCAAGAAGTTTTTGATGACGTCTTTGAATTGAACAATCGCGCTCACCCAAGTGCACTACATTACCGAATGAATCAGCCAATATTTGAACCTCAATGTGGCGAGGATTTTCAAGATATTTTTCAACATAAACTTCAGGGTTGCCAAAAGCGTTTTTAGCTTCGTTTCTGCACAAGTTAAACGCATCTTCAAGCTCTGAATCTTCACGAACTATTCTCATACCCTTACCGCCGCCGCCTGCGGTTGCTTTAATAATGACAGGGAAACCTACTTTATGAGCAAAGTCGCGAACTTCTTCCACCGTCTCAACAAGACCTGTACCGGGGGTAACAGGAACACCTGATGCTATCATTGTTGCTCTGGCTGAAGCTTTATCGCCCATAGCACGCATGGCTTGGGAGCTCGGGCCGATAAATTTTATATGGTGTTCGGTACAAATATCAACAAAATCGGCCCTTTCAGCCATAAAACCATATCCCGGGTGAATGGCGTCCGCGCCTGAAGTCAGTGCTACCGATATTATTGCAGGTATGTGCAGATAACTTTTTGCGCTCTGAGCAGGCCCAATACAGTATGCTTCGTCTGCAAGAGATACATGTAAACTCTGAGCGTCAGCTTGAGAATATATCGCAACCGTTGCAATGCCAAGCTCTTTACACGCTCTTATAATTCTGAGGGCAATTTCCCCCCTGTTTGCTATTAATACTTTCTTAAACATAACTTCTTAACCTTAATCACAGGTGATAACAATTTTAAAAGTGCCTCAAAAAAGGCACTTTTAAAATACTATTCTATATACATTAAAACTTGTCCGTATTCAACGCTTTGACCGTCTTCAACGCAAATTTGAGTAACTTTGCCTGATACCTCAGTCTCAATTTCATTCATAAGTTTCATAGCTTCAACGATACAAACAACCTGACCGGCGCTTACCGTATCACCAACCTTAACAAAAGGTTTTGCACCGGGTGATGGTGCAGCGTAGAACGCGCCAACCATAGGAGAAGTAACAGGTGTACCCTTGGGAGCGTTCGATGTTGTTTCCTGAGGAGCTTCTTTGGCTGCTGTCTGAGGTGCAACTTGAGGAGCAGGCGCAGCAACTATTGGAGCTTGCGCTTGTACAACCGTTTGGTTTATTTCTCTTTTAATTGTAATTGCTTGTTCGCCGTCTTCAAGAACAATCTCACTCAGAGATTTTTCATCTATTAACTTTGCAAGTTTTTCAATGTATTCCACTTCAAAATTCATAATTCAATTCCTATACCCTGTCTAAATATTCATTAGTCCTTGTGTCAATCCTTAACTTATCACCTACGTTAATAAAGAAAGGTACGTTCACAACAGCACCGCCTTCAAGTGTAGCGGGTTTTGTACCGCCTTGTGCGGTATTTCCTTTTTCTGACGGAGGAGTATCAACAACCTCTAACTCAACAAAGTTAGGAAGGTCAACACCAATTATTCTTCCGTCATGCATTAAAATCTGAACATTCATATTTTCTTTTAAATATTTGATGCCATCACCGATTGCAGTTTCGGGAACAGGCAGCTGTTCATATGTTTCTAAGTCCATCATAACAAAATCAGAACCTTCTTTGTAAAGGTATTGCATCTCACGTCTGTCAAGCATGGCCTTTGCAACTTTTTCACCTGCGCGGAAAGTTCTTTCTACAACTTGACCTGTTTCTACGTTTTTCAATTTTGACCTTACAAAAGCAGCGCCTTTGCCCGGTTTTACGTGCAAGAACTCTACAACCGACCACAAACCGTTATCAAGCTGCAGTGTTAAACCTGTTTTTAAATCGTTTACTGAAATCATAAAGTATCCCTATAACTACTATCTTTACAAATTTTATCATAAACCTGATTTTTTACATAAAAATTTTCATCATTTTTCAATTTCTGTAACAATTCTTTTGGAGCATTAGGAATTTTAACAAGAATTTTTGCCGTTTTCTCCCTTATTGTATAATCAAGAAAATAAGTTGTAACACTACATATTTCAAAAATTTCATCAATGTAGGGGCAATTATCATTTACTGTTTCACCAAGCGCCTCAAGACACCAGTAAAGGTTAAAGAGTTTTTTATTTTTAGCGTGGTTTTTTCTGTTTCGCATTTTATTTGAAATACAAGCGCCAAACTCTTTTTCATATATTTTAAAATCATCAAGCAGTTTTTTAATTCTTTTAATATTAACCGGCATAATAAGCTCCGCTAAGCGTTCATTTGAGCCGATAAGAGAAATTATTGCCCGACAAACATTGGGATTAATATCGCAAATTGCATCCTCAAGCGTTTCAATATGGCTTTGCGATTTTATAAAATCAATACCCTCGGCGTTTAAAATGCAGTGCGCGCAAGCCTCTCTTGTGGGGCTTTGATGGTTTGTAAGATGAAACATTATTAAATCCGCCTCAGCATCATTTTTTATTTCATCAATATTAATAAAAGCAAGAGGCTTTAGTGTTTCATCTTCACCCTCAAGCACGCTAAAAGCGTCATTGCGCGACATATCAATAGCATTTTGGACTATTAAAAAATTTTCATTAGACTTATTCATAAGATAAAATATAACATAAGCGGCAATTTAAAGCAGAGTTCTTTAAATTAATATATTTATAAATTGAACGATAAATATCGGGCAAAACAACGAGCATTTTTTTAAATTTGAGTGTATAATTTGAATAACAAAACAGTAACAGGTGAAATTATGAATTTTTTAAAGAAACTATTTGCCATAGAATCATCAGATGAAGGCTACATCGGGCTTTCAAGCTTTACTAACAACTCTCACTGTTTAGAGGACAAAAGAGAAGAGCCTAAAAAGCACGCTAAAAAAGAACCTACCCTAACAGAGCTTTTAAAACGAGCAAACTAAATTAAGAAAATCTCTCACAGGTTCAATATTATTTAGCGCATGTACCGCAAAAGCAACAACTACACCTAATGCCGCACCGCAAAAAACTTCAAAAGGCGTATGCCCTAAAAGTTCTTTTAAAACCTCGTAAGGTTTTGCTTCATGGTGTTCTACAAATTCCCTTACAACCCTATTAAGCGTAGCTGCGGTTTTACCTGCAGCACGTCTTAGACCGGCAGCATCCTGCATAATGATAAGAGAAAAACCTAAAGACATTGCAAATTCAATTGATGTAATTCCCTGAATTATACCCACACTTGTTGCCAGAGCAATGACTCCGGCACTGTGAGAAGAAGGCATGCCCCCTGTTGTAGTGAATATTTTAAAATTTATTTTTTTGTTTTTAATAAAGTGAAAAATAACTTTTAAAGTCTGTGCTATCCCGGCTGCTAATAAACCCGCAGCAAGTACTTCCAATCCCGTATTAAAAAAACCGGCTCCGCTGTTCACTATCTGTTTACCCTTTCGTGCATTTTATCCAAAATGCCTTTAAATACTTCCGATTCAATTCCTGCTTTTTTAAGTATATCATGACAATTTAAAATTAATTCATTAAATTTTTCTTTTGCGATTTCAAGTCCAAAAAGACTTACATAGGTTGCCTTTTGAGATTTCTCGTCCTTGCCTGCGGTTTTACCAAGTTCGTCAGTTGTTGAAATAACATCTAAAATATCATCATACGCCTGAAAAGCAAGTCCGAAGTTAAGCGCAAAATCCCTCATAAGTTCAACCTTATCGCAAGACACACCCGCTAAAAGCGCACCTGAAACTATTGAACATTCAAAAAGCGCTGCGGTTTTATATGTGTGAATATATTTTAAGTGTTCTTCATTAATCTTGCCAAGCTTTTTTTCTGCCTCCATATCGGCACATTGCCCCGCTACAATACCAAAAGCACCTGCGGATTTTAAATACAATCTTAAAACCTCCATTAGTGCGGTGCTATTAAGGGTTTTTGGAGTTTTATCAATTATTATTTGAGCACCGAGGCTTATTAGCGCATCTCCCGCAAGAACAGCCATGGCTTCGCCAAAAACCTTGTGGTTAGAGGGTTTTCCGCGCCTTAAATCATCATTATCCATACAAGGCAAGTCGTCATGGATTAAACTTTGGGCATGAAGCATTTCAATAGCGCAGGCAGTAGCTAAAGCCTCATTAAATGAACCTGAAAACATTCTGCAAGTTTCAAGACAAAAAACCGCTCTTAACTTTTTACCCGCCAAAAGGCAAGTATAGCTCATGGCATCCCAAATAGTTTTATCGTAAAGCGCAGTTTTCTTATAATCCTCAAAATATTCTTCAAGGGTTTTTTGCACCAAATCTCTATATTCACTAATATTCATCTCTATCCTCTTCCATTTGATAAAATTTAATCTTCTGCCTTGCGGTATTTCTTGAGCTTTCTCTTTTTACCCGACTGATTTTTGCCTTTTGTTTACCATGGGTATGTTTTTTTGTTTCTTCTTCTTTTGTACCGCTATATGTGACTTTTTGTTTATATTCTCTTGATTCTTCCAAAAATTCAAGATAGCTTTCATATCTTGTAGGTTCAATTTTATCTAAATTACTTAAAACGCTGCAGCCTAAAGAGTGCTCATCTCCCTCAATATGCAGGCAGTCAGAGTATCTGCAGTTTTTTGCATAAAAACTTATGTCATCAAAAAGACTGTCTAAATCCTTTGGCAGGATAAAATCAAACCTAAGGTTAGAAAAGCCCGGGGTATCGATTATTCTAAAGTCTTTAAAATCAAGTATCTCACAGTGTCTTGTAGTGTGTCTGCCTCTTTGGGTATAAGCACTTACTTTTGAAGTTTTAAGGTTTAAATCAGGGTTTAGTGCGTTTATTACAGAACTTTTGCCGACACCTGACAAACCGCACAGGACAATAGTTTTACCTTTTATTTCTTTTTTAAAATCCAAAAAGCCTTGATTTTCTTTAGCTGAAGTAAATAAAATCTTATAGCCTAAGGGTGAATATATTGATAAGATTTTATCCGCCATAACGCTAAAATCGGGGCTCTTAAGTAAATCTTCTTTGTTAAAACATAAAAGAGTATTAATATTATGATACTTTAGAAAAGTTAAATACCTGTTTAGCTGCACAAAATCAAGCTTTGGCTCAAGTAAAGAAGACACGACAACTGCAAGGTCAATGTTTGCAACAGAAGGTCTTAGGATAAAATTTTTCCTCTCTAGTATGTTAAAAATCGCACCCGACTCGTCAAATTCTACAAAATCACCCGTTAAGACTTTTTGGTTTTGTTTTTTTAAAACTTCACGAAGTTTACATTCAAAAACATTCCCCTCTTGGGATTTTATATAGTAAAAATCGGAATGTATTTTAAAAACCTGCCCTTGCATATATTAATAATAGTTAAAAAATCCTACACATTCAATTGATTTTTGTACACATTAGAGTATTTATATTATAATGTATTTAAAGAAGATTTTGGTTGAGGATTTTAAGGATGACACTGACCGATTGGTTTAACAAGAGAAAAATGCAGCAAATAGCTGCCCGAGATAACGACGTAAAGATTGACGATTCCATATCAAAACTTTGGATGCTCTGCTACAACTGCAACTCGCAGCTGCCTAAAAAAGACTTGGAGCATAATGATATGGTATGCCCTAACTGCGACTATCACTTCAGAATAGGCGCAAGAGACAGAATTAAACTCATTGTTGATGAGGGCACATTTGTTGAAATGTTTCAAAACATCCAAGGTAAAGACCCTCTAAAATTTGTTGATACCCAGCCCTACAGTGAAAGACAAAAATCCGCAAAAGAAAAATCCGGACTTGATGAAGCAGTTATTTGCGGTGTTGGTGAAATAAACGGACAAAAAGCAGCCATCGCGGTTATGGACTTTGATTATATGGGCGGTTCAATGGGCTCTGTAGTGGGCGAAAAAGTTACTCTTATTATGGAGCATGCCCTGAAAGAAAAACTGCCGGTTATAGTGTTCACCTCATCAGGCGGCGCAAGAATGCAAGAGAGTGCTCTAAGCCTTATGCAAATGGCAAAAACAAGCTGTGCGGTTGCCAAACTTAACGAAGCAAAACTTCTTTATATAACAGTTTTAACAGAACCTACATTTGGCGGTGTTACGGCAAGCTTTGGTACAATTGGCGACATTATAATCGCCGAAAAAGGTGCAAGAATTGGCTTTGCAGGAAGAAGAGTTATCGAACAAACAATTAAACAAAAACTCCCCGCTGATTTCCAAACGGCTGAATATCTCTTGAAATACGGTCAAATCGACCTTATTGTTACAAGAAAAGAGATGAAGGAAAAATTATCAAAACTAATTGAAATGCATACAAAAAAATAACGGCAAAAGGACAAAATTATGCAAATACTGGAATTTGAAAAACCTATTTATAAAATGCAGGAAAAAATAGAAGAATTAAAAAAGTTGAGTGCGGATACAAATATGGATTATAACGAAGAAATCAAAAAACTCGAAAATCAGACTCAAGAATACAAAAAGGAGCTTTACGAAAGCTTGCAGCCTTATCAAAAACTGCAAATCGCACGCCACCCTCAAAGGCCGAATTTTCTTGACTACATTCACTACATGACAGAAGATTTTATCGAACTTCACGGCGACAGAGCAGGTTGTGACGACAGAGCAATTATCGGCGGGGTTGCAAAAATCGACGGAAAACCCGTTATGATTGTAGGCACTCAAAAAGGTAAAACAACAAAAGAAAACCTTGAATACAACTTTGGCATGCCTCAGCCTCAAGGCTACAGAAAAGCTCTAAAATTGTTTGAACATGCTTCAAAATTCAATCTGCCCATTATAACTCTTGTAGACACTATGGGCGCGTATCCAGGTATGCAGGCAGAGCAAACAGGTCAGGGTATAGCAATTGCCGTAAACTTAAAAGAAATGGCAAAACTTGAAGTGCCCGTTATAGCGGTAATCACAGGCGAGGGCTGCTCGGGCGGAGCTTTAGGTTTAGCGGTTGCAAATAAAGTAATGATACTTGAGCATGCTTACTACACGGTAATTTCACCCGAGGGTTGTGCTTCAATTCTTTGGCGTGACGCCAATATGGCTCGTGAAGCTGCTAACGCACTTAAAATCACAGGTAATGACCTGCTTCAATACGGCATTGTTGATGAAGTAATTAAAGAACCCGTAGGCGGTGCGCATTATGACCCTGAAGCAATGGCAAAAGAACTTAAAAAATCACTGTTAAATGCGCTTGATGAGTATAAAAATATGACACCAGAGGAACTAAAGAAAGACAGATACGACAAATTCAGACGCATGGGAGTATTTGCACAATAAAAAACAGGAAGAGTTTATGGGGAGCGGAAATTTTAAAAAATATATAAAACTTTTAGGGGCATTTTGTCTTTATTTACTGACCAATGCCCACTCTTACGCGGCATTGTCATTTCCTACAATAAATGTCGGCATGCAGGGAGCTAATACTCCTCAGGAATTTACTCAAGGTGTTCAGGTTTTAATACTGTTAACCATTTTGACCCTTGCCCCGAGCATAATAATTATGACAACGGCATTTGTGCGTATAGTTATTGTTCTGACCCTTACGCGCCAAGCAATAGGAACCTCAACGCTTCCTCCCTCGCAAGTTATTGTAGGGCTTGCGCTCATTCTTACATTTTTTGTAATGTCGCCAACATTGTCAAAAATCAACGAAACTGCGTATCAACCCTATATTAAAAACCAAATAACCCAGCAGGCAGCACTGGATAACGCCATAAAACCTCTGAGGACTTTTATGTTCAAACAAACACATGAAAAAGAAATAGCTCTTTTTCAGCATTTAGCAAAGCTCCCGAGGTTTAAAAACCCTGACGATGTGCCGACTTACGTGCTTATTCCGGCGTTTGTACTTTCAGAATTAAAAACGGCTTTTAAAATAGGTTTTATAATATTTTTACCGTTCCTTGTCATAGACATTGTTGTTGCAAGTATCCTTGTTTCAATGGGTATGCTTTTTTTGCCGCCCACAACGATTGCTATGCCATTTAAACTTATAATGTTTGTAATGGTGGACGGGTGGTATCTGATAACAAAATCGCTTATTGAAGGCTTTGTAACTTAACGGGGGCAAAATGGAAGAAGAGGTATTTTTAACAATTTTTCAAAAAGTTCTTGTGCTCACCATGGAAATGTGTGCGCCTGTTTTGATTACATCAATTGTAGTCGGTCTTTTGATAAGCATTGTCCAGTCGGTAACACAAATTCAAGAGTCAACTCTTACTTTTGTACCTAAAATCTTTGCCTGCATTTTAGCACTCATTATATGCATGCCTTGGATGCTAAATGTATTTATTTCAAGGACAAACGAACTTTTTGATTATATGAGAACATTCATAGGTTGAGGTGAAAAATGCCCGATGCACCAAGCCTGCTGAGTCTTTTTTCTCCAAAAAACATTGTTGTATTTATGCTTATTTTTACAAGAATGTCAGGGCTTTTTGCAACCGCGCCGTTTTTTTCTACCTTTACAATGCCCGAACAGGTTAAAATCTGGTTCTGTGCGCTTATTTCCTTTATTTTATACCCGATATTAAGCGCAAAAGCTCATTTTATCATGCCTCATTCCATGCCTGAATTTGCAATACTTATAGCGATAGAATTTGCCATAGGCTTTGCTATAGGCTTTATTGCAAACCTGCTGTTTGTAGGAGTTTCCATGGTAGGCGAGCTAATCAGCATACAAATGGGTCTTTCTATGGCAAATGTGCTCGACCCTGTATCAGGCGAGAGTTCGACAATTATGTCAAGCCTCTATACTTACCTTGTAACCCTTGTATTTCTGGGGCTTGGAGCATATGAATATCTCTTTGCCGCAATTTACAAGAGCTTTTTTGCCATGCCTGTAGGCTTAGAGGGGGTATTTAACGCAGGCATTTTTGAGGGAGCGCTTTTGCTCTCGGGACAGATGTTTCAGATAGCATTCGGGCTTGCGATGCCTATTTTTTCAGTGCTTCTGGTATGTGATATTTTGCTTGGCATGATGAGTAAAGTTATGCCGCAGATGAATATATTTATGGTATCACTACCCTTTAAAGTATTTTTAGGGCTTGTGCTTATACTTTTATTCCTAAAGGGTTCGGTTGCATATTTAAGCGATGTTATAGCGGATTATATGCAAGCGATTATGAGTTTATTTACATAAGAAAAAAGTTTATAATTAAATTATGGCAAACGAAGAGAGAACAGAGAGCGCGACTCCCAAAAGGCGCGAGAAAGAAAGAGACAAGGGAAATATTGCAAAAAGTCAGGATTTCACATCCTCGCTTATGCTTACCTTAGGTGTAGGGCTTTTATACATGCTCTCTTCTTCAATTTTAGAGAATATTCAGACTATTTTATATCAAACATTTACTCACCTGAACCCTAATGATATTAATGAAAACAACCCCATGGGGATTTTTATACCCTATGCTCAAATTACTGCCAAAATCCTTTTGCCGTTTTTGTTTTTGTTATGTGTAGGAGCGGTGCTGATTTTAAGACTGCAAACAGGCGCTCTTTTTGCAAAAGAGGCGCTAAAGCCTAACCTTGAGAGGTTATCCCCCGGAAATATGATAAAAATGCTCCTTAAAAAGTTTAACTTTTTTGAGCCAAAGACTATGATGGAGCTTGTTAAATCTCTTGCAAAACTTGCCGTTGTGGGGCTTGTCGGATTTAACGTAATTAACAAAAGAAAAGGCGACTTATTTGCAACAATAGGTATGGATGTAAGTACAAGTTTTGCGGTAGTAGGCTCGGTAATTTTAGAGTTAATTGTCAATATTTGTGTAATTTTGCTTATCATTGGCATAATAGATAAAAAATTTCAGGATTATCAGTACGAAAAATCCATAAAAATGACAAAACAAGAGGTCAAAGACGAGTGGAAAAACCTCGAAGGAGACCCAAAAATAAAAAGCAAAGTAAGAGCTTTTCAAATGCAGATTATGCAGCAGAAGATGATGTCAAGCGTAAAAGAGTCGGATGTCGTTGTTGTAAACCCTACTCACTATGCGGTTGCAATTAAATACGACCCTGAGAACACTCCTGTTCCGCAGGTTTTAGCAAAAGGTGTCGATTTTATAGCATTTAAAATAAGAGAAATTGCAAAAAACAATAATATACCTATTGTAGAAAACAAACCGCTTGCACAAAGTTTGTACAAATTAGTACCGATTGGTGGTATAATACCACAAGAACTCTACGTAGCGGTCGCTGAGGTTCTGAGATTTGTCTACTCGGCAAAAGGGAAGTAAAAGGGGAAGAGTATAGCAGTTGGGCAAGTTAGCTCTGTTATTAAAAAATAATGATATAGTTCTTGCAATCGGTCTGGTTGTCATCGTACTTATGATGGTCATACCTATTCCGCCGCAGCTTCTTGACCTTTTACTTACAATAAATATCTCTCTTTCGGTTTTAATACTTCTTGTGTGCTTATACACCAAAGAGCCGCTTGATTACTCATCTTTCCCTACAATTCTTCTTGTAGCGACACTTTTTAGGCTGGGTCTAAACGTCACATCCACAAGGCTTATTTTACTTGAAGCAAACGCAGGCAGCGTTATTGAGTCTTTCGGTCAATTTGTAATCGGCGGAAACTATGTAGTCGGTTTTGTAATATTTGTAATACTTGTAATTATTAACTTTATGGTAATTACAGGCGGTGCAGGAAGAGTTGCTGAAGTATCGGCAAGATTCACATTGGATTCAATGCCTGGTAAACAGCTCTCAATTGACGCCGACTTAAATTCAGGCTTAATTGATGAAAAAGAGGCAAAATTAAGACGTAAAAAACTTGAAAGAGAAGCTGATTTCTACGGTACTATGGACGGTGCTTCAAAATTTGTCAAAGGAGATGCCACGGCAGGGATTATAATTACCGTTATAAATATCGTTGGCGGCTTGATTATAGGTGTTTTGCAGCTTAAAATGGCACCAGCAACTGCGCTTTCAACTTATACGATACTAACGGTTGGTGACGGTCTTGTATCTCAAATTCCCGCCCTTATAATATCTACCGCTACAGGTCTTATAATAAGCCGTGCATCAGGCTCTGACCGCTCATTGAGCGAAGATATAGGGCTTGAAATGTTCTCTAACCCTAAAGTTCTCTTTATAGTTTCAGGTCTTTTATTCTTTATGGGTATAGTCCCCGGTATGCCTACCATTCCGTTTTTGGCAGTATCTGTCGGAGCAGGCTGGTACGGCTGGAATAAACACAAAGACCTGCAAAAGAAAGAAGCCCAAGAACTTAAAGAGCAAGAAGAGGCCAAAAAAGCTCAGAAACTTGGCAAAAAAAGAAAAAAAGCCACAAGAGAAAGTGTGCTTGAGCTTTTAAATGTCGAAACGCTTGAAATTGAAATAGGCTACAGGCTTGTTAGCCTGCTTGATGCCGAAAAAGGCGGAGATTTGCTCGACAGAATAGCACAAATAAGGCGTCAAAGCGCACTTGACCTAGGTATTGTACTGCCTTCAATTCGTGTAAGAGATAATCTTCAGCTACCTCCAAATACTTATCAGGTAAAGCTAAAAGGTGTATCCATTGAAACAGGCGAAGTTTATCCTGACCGCTCGCTTGCCATGAACTCTATGGGCGGAGCGGAAGACCCTAATGTTAAAGGTATAAACACAATAGAGCCCGCCTTTAAACTTCCTGCAATATGGATAGAAGAAAAAGACAAAGAATACGCAGAAACCGTAGGCTACACAGTTGTTAGTCCCTCTGCCGTTATATCAACACACTTAACCGAAATAATTAAGAAAAACGCAAGCGAGATTATAACCCGCGCGGATGTTCAGCAACTTATTGATAACCTTAAAAAAGAAGTATCCGATGAGTATGTCAACGACTTAATGAAAGAAATTACAACCGCAGATGTTCAGCAAATTATTCAAAATCTGCTTAAGGAATGTGTATCAATAAGGGATTTAAAAACAATCCTTGAAACAATGAGCCTGCAAGCAAGAACAAACAAAAACCACAATGCGCTGACCGAGTTTTGCAGACAAGCTCTTGCAAGAAACATCTGCAAACAAAACCTTGCAGACACGGGCGAACTTCTGGCTATTACCCTATCTCAGGATGTTGAGCAGCAAATAGCACAAGGTGTTAATCCTGATGGAGAAAGCCTTACACTTAATCCTGATTTTGTTAAAAAACTTATGGACAGCCTTAACTATGAATTTGCAAAAGCGGTTCAGCAGACAGGCAACCGTCCCGTTATTTTATGCTCATCGCCCATAAGGTTGATTTTTAGGCGATTAATTGAGCGAACATACCCACAAATTGTTATAATGTCATATAATGAAGTAACAAATAATACAAAAGCAAAATCCATAGGCACTATAAGAGTGGATATGAGAACAGCAGCTGTATAAAACATAAAGGAAAGATAATATGCACGAAATAATCAAGAAAGGTCATGACTTTAGAATTATTCCCGAGAACTTTGAAAGCGCCACAATATTTGAAGTCAAAAACATTGAAGGCGATGATATCGAAATAATTTTAAGCAAGGCTACAAAAGAAGAACTTGAAGATTATAAAAAAGACACAAATGTCGAAATCTTCGGCTCCGGAGTTGAGGGGCTCATTTTCTTTGAATCAAAAGTAAAAGAATGTAGCGGTTCAACACTTAAAGTTGCTGTACCAAAACACTATAAAAACATTCAAAGACGTGAATACTCACGTGTTAAATTTATGGGCGAGCTTGATATTGAAGGTCAAAATGACAATATAATCTCAATTGAAGATATTTCAGCAGGCGGCATGAAACTCATTACAAAAGAACCGCTTGAAGTTGCAAAAAATTATAAAATTAAAATCAAGCTGATTAATAATATGACAATTGAGTGCCTGCTGCACCCCATTAGAATTGAAGAGCAGCAAAGCGTAAACGGTACAACTTACGCCATTTCAGGCTGCTACAAAGATATGGCAAGTATAGATAGAATTGCTCTTGTTCAATACTCATTTAAAGTATTAATGGAAACAGAAAATAAGGAAAATGAGCGATAGTACGGAAGAAAAAGTATCTTATCAAAAGACCCTAAGCGCATTATTTGCGTCGTTTTCCATGCTTGCTTTTGGAGCATTAAGTCTTTTAAATAATTTTTCAATGGATTATTACAGCATACTTTTTATGCTATCAATTGTAATCCCCGCCTCTCTTTCAATGGGTTTTATAGGTTTTGTCATAGGCAAAATGTTTGACGACGGAGAAAATTTCAACCCAAATCCGTTTAAAAAAGATAAACCTAAAGCCCAAACAGTAGACAACGCATATAAAATTCAAAGTATGTTTGCCACAAATCCCGATGAATCGGAAAATATGGGAAGTATGTTTGATACAAATACGGAAATAAGAGAAGATGAGCAAGATGAATAAGATTTTATCCAATACAAAAAATAAAAAACATAAGCCAAAAAAGCGTAAATTAAGCTCATATTTTGCATATATGACAAGCTTTCTTATTGCCATTATTATTGTTGTAACCATGGGTTATGTTTTTAACCATGTGCAAAATCTTGCCCTTGAATACAATAAAAGCATAAAAACATACAGTTATTCACTCTCTTCCGTAGTAAATGAAATATTTTCTCAAGCATATAAGAATAATGCCGAACAAAAAACTCTTAATTTTCTCAAAAACCTGCAAAACAAAGGGATGATAGAGTATGTTTATGCGGTTGACAAAAAAACAGATACCGTATTTTTCTCTACAATTGATACTCTAAATCAAGAAGATGCAGCGATTGCAAAAGGCGATATCTTCATTAAATTTGGTAACAAAGATATAATGGAGCTGCCAAATGATACCGAAAAATATGTTTTATACATAGGTGTGCCGGCAGAAAAAATAACCATAGACCATCTGAATAAGCTTTTAGAAAGCGTAAAAATATTTATAGCACTGTTTCTTTTTGTGGGTGTTATGGCAAGTGCTATTATGTCAAGAATAGTGCTAAATCCCATTGATGAGCTCACAAGAGGTGTTAAAGAGTTTGGTGAGGGAAATTTTGATTTTAGACTAAAACCCTCAAAATTTGACGAAATAAACGAACTTGTTGATGCGTATAACTATATGGCCTTTCAATTACACGATTTATACGATTCTCTGGAACTTAAAGTTCAAGAGAGAACTCTTGCCCTCAAGCGTGCTAATGAAGAATTAAAAGAAGCTCAAGCTATGATGGTTCACTCTGAAAAAATGCGCTCTTTAGGCGAACTTGTAGCAGGCATAGCACATGAAATAAATAACCCCGTAAACTTTATTCACGGCAACATTGTAATACTTGATAAATACGTAAAAGACATGTTTAGCTTAATTGACCTCTATATTGCAAATGAAGCTTCAATTCCTGAAGAGGAAATGAAAAAAATAAGCAAAACAAAAGCGGATATAGACATAGATTTTATAAGAGATGATGTTAAAGACCTTATAAAAAGCTGTTTTGAGGGAACAGAGAGAACGAAAAATATTGTTCTTGACCTTAAAAACTTCTCAAGAATGGAAGAGATGGTCTTAACTCAATTTAACATACCAAAAGAAATAGATACAACGCTTAATATTTTAAACAACAAATACAAAAACAGAATAACCGTTGTAAAAGACTACGAACAAAATGTGCCAAAAATAGAAGCTTACGGCGGACAGTTGAATCAAGTATTTATGAATATTCTTGATAACGCTCAATACGCTATTAAAGGCGAAGGCACGGTCACAATAAGCGTCAAACAACAAGGAGAAAATGTTAAGATACAATTCTCCGACACCGGCGAAGGTATTAAAAAAGAAGACTTAAAAAAAGTCTTTGAACCTTTTTATACAACAAAACCCGTGGGTCAAGGTACGGGTCTTGGTATGTCAATTACATATAGAGTTATAAAAAACCACAACGGCGAGATTTCTGTTGACTCAGAAGTTGGTAAGGGTACAACTTTTACAATAACATTACCCATAAACCACAAAAATCAAGCCCCTCAAGACGGTGAAGATATTCAGGAGTGTTGATAAATGGAAGAAAAAAAATACAAAATTTTAATAGTAGACGACGAGCCGGACAACCTTGCGCTTTTATACAGAACCCTCAGAGGCAAGTATGACATAACAAAAGCGACAAGCGCCGTTGAAGCTCTTGAAATATTAAAAAATCAAAGTTTTAACTGTATCTTATCCGACCACAAAATGCCTCAGATGGACGGGGTTGAATTTTTAAGACGCACTTATGAAGTCTGCCCCAACACCACAAGGCTTCTTGTTACCGCGTATTCTGACGTTAAAATCCTGATTGACGCCATTAACTACGCAAAAATATACCGCTATATTAAAAAACCCTTTAATCCGGACGAATTGCTCCATGTGGTTGAAGCAAGCCTTGAATACCACCAGCTTAAAGTGGATAACGAAAATCTCATCAAAGACTTAAAAGAACTCTTCTCGGGCACAATTAAAGCAATTATTGAGGCTCTTGATGCCAAAGACTCTTTTACTTTAGGCAGAAGCAGAAGGGTAACTTTCTATTCGCTTAAAATGGTTGAAAGACTGCATATAAATAACTCGGAAAAAGGCAGAATAGAGCTGGCGGGACTTTTACATGACATTGGTATGATAGGCGTTGCTGAAGATATCCTGAACAAAAGCCAAAAACTCACTCAGGAAGAATATGAAGAAATTAAAAAACACGTTCATCACTCTGTTAAAATCTTAGAGGATATTAAACAGTTATACGAAGTAATTGAAATTATTAAATACCACCATGAACACTATGACGGCAACGGCTATCCCTACGGACTTAAAGGGGATGAAATCCCGCTTGGCTCAAGAGTAATAGCCGTAGCTGACGCTTATGACTCCATGGTATCTAACCGTGCATACAGACAAGGGCTAAGTTCGGATGAGGCTCTAAGAAACATTGAAGAGCGCGCAGGAACGCAATTTGACCCGGCACTTGTAAAACTCTTTAAAGAAATTCTGCCAGATGCGCTAAAAGAAGTCCAAGAGTACGAAGAAAAAATGAAAATAAAAGAAAATCTGCCCACAAATGAGGCAATTAGCATTGAGGAGCAAAATTGACAAGAACAACAGAAGTATACACAGGCGCATACGCCTCAGGCAAAAGTGAAACATCCATAAACAGGGCTCTACAGTATATAAAAAAAGGCAAAAAAATTACCCTTGTAGACCTTGATACGGTTGAGCCCGCTTATTGCATGCGCCCGATTTTAGGAGAATTAAAAGAAAGAGGCATTGACGTTATAGCGCAAAGCGACTATTTTGGACTTGGTGAAGCGGGAAGCTATGTCACAGGCGAGCAGATTAACTGCCTAAACAATCAAGGGGATATCATTATAGATGTAGGCTACGGTGCAACCGGGCTTGATACTCTTGATATTTTAAACGGCATAGAAAACGAGCAAAATCTTAAAATTTATCTTGTCGTAAATACTTCAAAGTTTGAAACACGAGATAAGGAAAGTATACTTGAATACATTGAGTTTTCATCAGGGTTAAACAAAACCCCTTGGAAAAAGTTCTCGGGTCTTATATCCAACACTCACTTATCTGATGAAACTACAAAAGAAGATATCATAAGAGGCTATGAGATTTTAAAAGAAGTTTCCAAAGAAACAAATATACCTATCGTTGCAATTGGTGCACAGGAAAAATTTAAAACCGAATTTACGCAAGGCAGCTATGACGGTATTGAAATATGGTTTTATGAAAGACTAATGCCAAAAGCCCTATGGTAGTTCATAAGCCTTAATTTTAAACACGGTTATTCTCTCATCAGCCGTCTGTATGCGCTTTATGTACTTTTCATCCTGCGGAGTTTTCATAATTATGGCAACAGCGGGCTTATGTCCTGTCATTTTGGCATAATAAAGAGATTGCCCGATACTTTCTGCCCATTTTGACGCCCAGTCATACTCTATTGCATACTCATCGGTTAAACAGTCAATGCGGGTCTTATCAGGTAAAACATATTCTATTGTGCCCTTACAGTGCATATTTACATAGACTTTTTCTTTTAGGTTGGTTTTTTGGACATTATTAACGGGTACAATGCCTGAAGCAAAATCATCCTCATTTACAAAAAAATAACCGCAAAAGGCGACAATAGCGACAATTATAAGTTGTATAGCTTTTTTCTTTATCTTCATTATACTTTCTCAATCAAACATACACACTGTGAGGCAATAGAGTTGCCCTCGCCGACTGAATCTTGCCCCTCGTTAGTTTTTGCCTTTATAGACAAAGACATAATGTCAAGATTTAAAAGAGGCGCGAGTTTTTCTTTCATTTTATCTATATAAGGCATAAGCTTTGGCTTTTGACAGATAATATTTGAATCTATGTTTACGATTTTATACCCGTTATTTTCCATAATCTGCATAGTCTTTTGCAAAAGCACCATACTGCTTATGTCTTTAAAACTCATGTCACTGTCGGGAAAATGCGTTCCTATGTCTTTTTCTCCCATAGCGCCCAGTAGCGCATCAATTATGGCATGGACTAAAACATCAGCGTCAGAGTGGCCCATAAGACCTTTCTCATAAGGGATTTTTACCCCTCCCAAAATAAGCGCCCTGCCCTCAACAAGCCTATGCAGGTCGTAGCCTATACCTATTCGCATAAAACATACCTTTCTATAACTTCGCATATACCGTCCTGTTTGACCGTAGGACAGATATAGTCGGCGATTTGTTTTAATTTTTCCGAAGCGTTGCCCATAGCGATTTTAATACCCGCATTTTTTAGCATTTCACAGTCATTATCCTGATCGCCCGAGGCTAAAACTTCATCTTTTTTTATACCCCAATAATCTTTCAAAAAATTAAGCGCAGCGCCCTTTGTGGCGTTAGGGTCGGTAATTTCCATATAATTTTTGTGCGAGCGCACAATTGTAAGCCTGCCTAAGTATTTTTTTGTCATAAAATCAATAAGCTCAAGCATCTTTTGCTCATCATACACAATAGCCAAAAGCTTATAGACATTTTTCAACTCTACATCATCAAAACTCTCAACCGCGCGGTAAGTCACATATCTTCCCTGGCAGTAATCTCGCATTATTTCTTTGTTATCATCTTCAACAATAAGCTCATCGTCATTGTAAAGATTAGTGTGTATGTTTTTTTCTCTCAAGGTTTTTATTACATCCCTTGCAAGTTCAGGTTTAACGGGCGCTTTGTGCAAAATATCATCTCCCAGTCTCACAACAGCACCCTGATAACATACAACAGGAGTCTTTAATCCCAAAAAATCAGACACTCCCTTTGCTCCGTCAAACATTCTGCCTGTTGCAATAACCATTTTGGTGTCGGAGTTTTTGACTTTTTCTATTGTTTCAAGCATTTTTTTTGAGAAAATGTTTGTCTCATCAACAATAGTGCCGTCGATGTCTGTTATCCAGAGTTTAACCTTGCTCAAAAAAACCTCATTTCACATTTTGTTTTTTTTATTATACAATAAAATCATAATGTTAAGTATGGAGAGATTTTACCAATATGAGCAAAGTAGAACGTCAAAGACCATTTGAACAGGATGAAGTTCAAAGAAGGTCAAATTTTAATCCCGTTGAAGAAAATTTTACACCTGAGCAGGCTGCTCTTGAAGCTTCAAGATGCTTAAACTGTAAAAATCCCCTTTGCAGAAAAGGCTGCCCCGTAAGCGTTGATATTCCGGGGTTCATCGCAAAAGTTAAAGAGGGAGATATCCAAGCTGCAGGTGAAATTATAAGAAATTCAAACATGTTACCGTCTGTATGTGGAAGAGTTTGCCCGCAGGAAAGACAATGCGAAAGCAAATGTATTTTAGGCATTAAAGGTGACTCTGTTGCAATCGGTGCACTTGAAAGATATGTTGGCGACAACAGCGCACCTGTTAAAACTCAAATAAAAGAAAACGGCAAAAAAGTTGCTATAGTAGGCTCAGGCTGCGCAGGTATGTCAGCTGCAGCAGACCTTAGAAACGCAGGCTTTGAAGTAAGCGTATTTGAAGCACTCCATGAACTTGGCGGAGTTTTAAGATACGGCATACCGCCCTTTAGACTTCCAAGAACGGTATTAGACAGAGAAATTGAAACCCTAAAAGAAATCGGCGTTAAGTTCTACAAAAACGTAATCGTAGGTAAATCAATCACTCTTAACCAATTAAAAGAAGAAGGCTATGACGCTATATTCATCTGCTCGGGCGCAGGACTTCCAAAAATGCTCGGTGTCCCGGGTGAAAACCTAAACGGCGTGTACAGTGCAAATGAATTTTTAACACGTGTAAACCTAATGCACGCTAATGAACCTGATACACCTACACCTCTTAAAGTCGGCAACAAAGCTGCAATCATTGGCGGCGGAAACGTAGCAATGGACGCTGCAAGAACTGCGGTGCGTGTAGGATACAAGGAAGTATACATTGTTTACAGAAGAACAGAAGAAGAACTTCCTGCAAGAAAAGAAGAAATCCGTCACGCTAAAGAAGAAGGCATAATCTTTAAACTTCTTCACTCACCTGTTGAAATACTTGGAAAAGACGGCTTTGTAAATGGTATTAAACTTGAAGTTATGGAACTTGGCGAGCCTGACGAATCAGGCAGAAGACGCCCCGTACCTACAGGCAAATTTGATACAATGGATGTTGATGCAGTTATCGTATCACTGGGTACAGGCCCTAACCCCATCATTCAACAATCTGCAATAAAAGAAAATCTTGACATTGAAACAGATAAAAAAGGCTACATTATAATCAACGAAAACGGCGAAACATCCGTAAAAGATATATACGCCGGCGGTGACGTTGCTCCAAGAGGTGAATCAACCGCAATTAATGCGATGGGAGCAGGAAAAGTTGCTGCAAAAGCAATAATAGAAGCTCTTTGTACTGTTAAAGCGTAAATAAGCACAAAAAAATTACACGGGACAAGATACAAACTTGTCCCGTTTTTTAACGAAAAAAACTATCTTTAATTTTGCATAGGCCAAAAGCCAGTTTTCGCCATAGAGCTTATTTTCATCTATTTTTTTGTACTCCCAACCCTCGATTACACCGATTTTTACAAGATAATCAAAAGCAGACTCTATTTTTTCTCTTATTCTTGACGGTCTTTTGCCTTTTGTCTTTTTTTTAAGGTAATTAAGCGCATATGCCACTTTAAATTCAAAACAGGAAACGCTTGCAAGGTAGAAAATATAAAAAGCAAGGCACTTTTCAAAATACTTAGCCGCAGGGTTTATACCAAAAACTTCCTTTGGTACTAAAAAACCGTCCCTCAGGCGGTTTTGCAATACATAAAATTGCCAAACATATTTTTTTACTTTTTTTACTCTTATCAAATTAAGCGCACAAAGTGTATTAATAGCCTCTTTTATCCTCTTCCTGTCAGAATTTCTGTATGTTTTATGACCCCTTAAAAAAATAATATCATCCGCACTCATTTCAACAAGGCAAAATCTGTTTTGCCTCTGAACGTACACGTTGTATAAAATACATAAAACATCGTCTGCAAAATAACCCGTATTAAAGCGATTTTTTAAGATATAATAGGGATTTAGCGGATAAAATCTACCTTCAACATAAGGACAGATATAGTAGTCAAAATTTCTAAACACGGGCTTTTCCGCTTTTAAAAACACCTCCGCAAGCCCCCATACAAGCTCATCTAAAAAGCTTGCAAGGAGGACGGAGGTCTTTTTTACGGCATTTAGAGCTAAAATAAAACTGTCTTTGTCTTTTGCTTTGAATGAAACAAGTAGTTTTTTTGACCTTTCATCATACTTAACACTAACTAATATCTTCTCGCTTATTTTTTTGTCCGACAAATCAAAATTACAGACAATCTGCCCCCTAAAAAGCCATTGCCCCACCCCCTTTATTTTGTCTTTATAGCAAAAAACCGTCTTTTTTTCGCTTTTTAGTGCCGTTAATGCCAGATTTAAAAAATCAAAATAAGCGTGCAAAATCGCGCCGTAAAACTCTTGCGGTGGGGAAATCCTCTTCATATGGGCATTTTACCCTAATATCTTTTGCAGTGCACTTACCTGAATTACTCTATTTTTACACTGCCCTGTCTTAAAACCTTAATCTCGTCCTCAGAACATAAAACTACAGTTGATGCGAGATTTTGGATTTTTGAGGGAAACTTAGGCTTAATAATTTTTATCTTATCGCCAAATTTTTCTACCGCCTCGTCATAATCCTTGCAGGGAGGCTCATTTGAAATATTAAGAGAAGTTGTCGCCAAAACTCCGCCTTTGATATTTTTTGTTATAGAGTAGAAATTTTCATTGTTTGGAACTCTTATCCCGACAGTATCAAAACCCGCGCAAATAGAGGGCGGGCAGAGATTTGAGCGTTTAAAAATTAAAGTAAGCGCCCCCGGGAAAAATTTATCCATGAGTAATTCGGCGTAATCAGAAATACCCACAACGTATTTTTTTAAACAATTTTTGTCATGACTCATCAGTATAAGCGGTTTTGAGCGGTCACGATTTTTTATTTCATAAATCTTCTCAACTGCCTCATTATCATCGGGCAAACACCCCAAACCCCAGACAGTGTCTGTTTCAAAGCCTATTACTTCACCTTTTTTTATTATGCCTTCTTCCATTTTGCCTCAATTCTGTCTTTCAGGTCTTTCAAGTATTCGATTCTTAATATCAAAGACGCTGCCAGATAAACAACAAGGGTAGAAACCATAATAACGGTGAGCTTTATAACCCCATGGATTAAATTCCAAGATACAAACTTATCCCACAGAACACTTAGCGCATCACCCGCTAAAAAGGCAATCAGCGCTGCTATTAAGATTTTAAAGACATTATAAGTAAGTTTCCTGTAGCCTATTGAGATTTTTTTCCTTAATAAAAGCCCCAGAGATATAGCGTTAAACGCGGTAATTAACGTAGTGGAAACCGCAATACCGTTAATTCCAAAGGGTTTAACCAAAATAGAATTTAAAATAACTTTAAGACCGATACAGGCTATAGCTATATAAAACGGGGTCTTTGAATCATTAAAGGAGTAAAAAAGCCTTGTAGCACTGTCACGAAAGACATAGGGAATTATTGACAATGTTATGAAAAACAAAATCTCAGACACCATAAGAGTAGCTTCGGAACTAAAAGCACCACGCTCAAGCGCAAGGCGAATAGCGTCCGTTCTTACAATAAATATCAATATCATAAGGTAGCTGCCCGCAAAAATTAAAGACCCTACACCCTTTGTAAAGTAATGTCTTACGCCGTCCTCGTCTTTTTGAGCAACAAGTCTTGAAAACAGAGGAAAAAGAGGCACTAAAATAGCACTCAACAAAAGCCCTACAGGAAACTGAAAAATCCTGTTTGCAAAACCAAAAGCCGTCCAAGCGCCCTCTTTTAAGCCCGATGAAAAGAACATATCCACATACACACCAAGCTGTCCTATAGTAGAACTTAAAAAAGCAGGGAATAAAAGCTCAAGTAATTCGTTAAAGTTTTTATTATGCAAAAAATCAAACGAAGGTCTAAAACCGTAACCTATTGAGCGCACCGCCGGAGATTGCAGTATTAACTGCAAAAAACACCCGAAAGTTGTACCTGCCGCAAGATAAAAACCGCTTGAATCACCTTTTGTAATAAGAAGAGCGGCAATTATCCCAAATGAAACCATAGAGGGAGAAATATTCGGGAGCAAAAACCTTTTATAAGTTACCAAAATACCGTAATAAAGCCCCAACACAGAACCCATTACAAGCATTGGCGACATGATTTTTAAATGATACGCCGAAAGGTTTAAAAGCTCAGGAGCATCAGCGTTAATTATAATACTCATTATCTGCTTTGGAAAAAAGAAACACAAAAGTGATAAAATCAAAAATATCAAAATTGAAAAAGTCTCAAATGTGTTAAAAAGTTTTTTTACCTCAGGTTCGGGCTTTTTTGAGAAATCTTTTACAATTTTTGAAAAAACAGCAACCGTTGCAGAGTGAAAAGGCCCGCCCACGCCGCCTAAAATAACTATTACAAGGGCAGGGATTTGATAAGCAAAAAAGTAAGCATCAGATACCATGCCTGCTCCGTAGTAATTTGCAACTACAATATCCCTTAAAAATCCCGCTACTTTTGATAAAAATATAATAACAGCTATCCACCAGGCAGCCCTTAGGAGGCTCTGCCCGCTCTTAGTTTCACTCACGATTTATAACCTCAATTTGATAAGTTAGTGTCTTTGATTTGTCTTTAGCATCCAAAGGCTCAAATATCACCGTATTAACCCCGTCTTTTAAATACTTTGTAATGTCCATACCCAGCACTTTTGCGCTATAGCCTGTCATATCTGGGTTAAAGTTGTGAGAATTTATGGAAAATTTAATGGTTGAAACTCTCTTTGGATTGCTAACCTTTAGAATATATCTTTGTTTTGAATTTTTAGGACGGTAAAATTCACTCTTGTATAGGATTTGATAGGGATTATACGCAACTTCTTTGTGCATTGTACCAAGGGTGATTGAAGAGTAATAGTGTTTTAAAATCTCATCATACTTTTTGCCTAAAGATGCCATATACCCTGCCCCGTACTGGCTCATACCCACTCCATGGCCAAAACCTCCGCCTGTTATTATAAACTTTTGAGGAGATTTAGAGTGTTTAACCATAGGGCTTATTAATTTTTCAAAAGAAAAAACCGCCTCCGACTTAGAGTCATCGGGAATTTCAAGATTGTCTTTCTTAGCTGGTTTTAACTCTTTATCCACAAAGAAATTAGCACTTGCAAGCATGGCGTTATTTTTCTTTAAAACTCTTCTTATGCCAAGCTCGCGTTTTACTTTATATGTACCGTTTTTAAAGACTATTTCTATCTCAAGGGCTTTACCCGAGTTGCCTCTTTTAAGCACTTTTATGTCTTCTAAACCCTCAAGCACAAAAGACCCGTCAAACTTAGGCTCTACAAGTCCGGCTTTTGACTGCTCAAGAAGTGTTTTATTCAAGACTTTTTCAAGCTCTAATGTTTCCCACTCCACCTGCCATCTGTAGCGGGGGGATTTTACATCGTAAGATAAAGTTTTATTTGAATAAAATTCCCTAACTTCATCTTCCGTTTTTAAAAACTTTTGATTTTTATCGTCGCAAACAGAAACCAAATAAGGCTTTGGCTGAATTGAGGGATTGTTGTAGCCGTAGACATTTTTCCAATCTTCCGTGATACCGCCTGCAGTAGAAGAATAAAGCGCTAAAATCGGTTCATTTTCATACAGGGCAAAAATACCTTTTGTCTCATCAACTGCCCTGTCTGAGATTTCTTTTTGAGAATTTATACCGTAGTACACCTGACATGCGGTAGAGTCGCAAATATCATAATTTTTATAAACATTTTGCGGACGGTTAGCATAGTTTCTGGCAGCAACTGCCTGAGCCTTAAGCGCCTCAAGCCCGAATGACACGGGCATTTCATTAGGTACAACACCCTTTAGGTAAGTCTGCATATCAAGGACATTTATTATATTAAAAGTATTTTCTTTTACGCTCTTTAGTTCAATAAGCCCCGAATAATAAGCAGGAGTGCCCTTTCTGTTTAAATTAACTATACCGGTTTTTTCTTTAGGGGTAATAACAAGCGGCCCTTTTGCCTCTTCAAGAATTTTTTTATCGCCCGATGATACGCTAAAAAGCCCTTTCTCTATTTTTACATCGATTACTTCATCGGGAGCAATTTCAAGTTGCGTATTTGACGCTAAGTCAGATAATGAGGCAACATCGGGTGATACAAAAGAAGCACTCTTGTGCTCAAATGTCGAAAAGCCCTGATTTGAAAGCCCCACACGGATTGTTGTTTTTTCTTCCTGAGAAAAAACGCCCCCCTGCGCTACTGCAAAAAAGAGCAGACAAAATAAAAATTTTAAAATTCCTCTACCTGTAAATTTCATATTTTGAATTTTACAATTAACATATTCTAATGTAAAATAAATATGCTAATTACGTATTAAGGAGATTTATATCAGATGGCATCCGATGATTTAAAAAAATTCAGCACCTCTCAACTGTTGAATTTTTGTCTGGGATTTTTCGGCTTACAGTTTGCTTGGCAAATGAGGATAATTTTATCGGGGCCGCTAACGGAGTCATTTGGTGCAGATGTCCTTTTGTTTGGTCTTATATGGCTTGCAGGGCCTTTTACGGGTATTGTTGTTCAACCAATCATAGGAGCACTAAGCGATAACACTGAAACTCCTTTTGGCAGAAGAATACCTTACCTTATGGGCGGAGCAATTTTAGGTGCGATAGGCCTGTTTTTACTTCCCAATTCTGAAGTTTTAGCGTCATTTTTCGGTGCAAATGCGCCAAAATGGAGCGCTCTTTTAATAGCAGCCGTTATGATATGGATAATAGATGCCTGTGTTAACGCAGCACAAGGGCCATACAGGGCTTTAATTCCCGACAATATGCCTCGCGAGCAGCACTCGCTTGCAAATTCTTATTTAAGCTTTGCAATAGGCCTAGGTTCGGTTATTGCAGCTGCAACAGCACCTGTTTTAAAATATGTATTTAATTTTCAAATGTCAACCGCAGCGCAGTTTTATATGGCAGCAATAGCGTTTTTACTTGGTATGAGCTGGACCTGCCTTACAATAAAAGAAAGAAAACTCTCAAAAGCAGAGCTTAAAGTTGAAGAAGAAAACGCAAGAGAAGAGATAAGAAAGTCATTTCTTGAAAATGTAAAAGACTTTTTTAAATTATCGCCTGAAGTCGGCAAAATCTGCACAATTCAGTTTTTCTCATGGATTGGCGTTATGAGCCTTATGATATTTTTCACTCAATATGTAGTGCATGTTATCTATCAAGTGCCCGATTTAACGACCATTCCTCAAGAATTTCAAGATGTATACAATCAAAGCGTTATGAGCGGTCAAAACTTTGCTTCAATTTGTCTTGCCGCTTATAACTTAATCTGTTTTGTAATTGCAATACCTATAGGTAAATTTGCAGAAAAATACGGCAACAAAAAAGTTCACTTCGTAGCACTTTTGCTTATGGCGCTTGCCTATATACTTCTTTCGTTCCTGCCAAATCCGACTTCAACGGTTGCAGCTATTTCTCTAGCCGGCATCGGTTGGGCAAGTATCTTGGCACTGCCTTTTGCAATGCTTTCAAAATACATTAAAGAAGGTACTGAAGGTTCTGTTATGGGTATATTTAATATATTCATCGCAGCACCGCAAATACTTGTTTGTACAGTACTTGCGTGGTTTATAAACATATCAACAACAACTATAAACAATATGCCCAACAATCACTACGAATATGCCTTTCTTGTGGGCGCTCTTATGTTGATTTTTGCGGCAGCAACCACACTTACAATAAAAGAAGACTAATAAAAAAACAAAACGCCTCCTTAAACCGAGAGGCGTTTTTTATTAAAATCTAAAATATATAAAAGGATTATAAGTTGATGCTGCAAGGCAAGACCAACACCACAAAAATAGAGCCACAAGGTAAATATTAACAAAAGTTTTTCTTATACTGCTAACTTCTCCATACTCTATTACATCTTTCATAACACCGGTTGAACCTATAACACCTGAAACAATCATAAGTATTTTATAGTTATCAAGATATTCTTCCAGCTCAACAAAAGATGACGCAAGAGTTGAAAAATCAAACATGGAAGTTATATAACCAATGGCATAGCTCAGTGATTCTGAGCGGAAAAATACCCAGCCGATAATCACAACAAACAAAGTGTAAATATGCGCCATTACTGATTGAGTGCGTGTTAACTCTTTTTTTGCAAGACCAGTGATTTTTTCAATAACTAAAAACACTCCATACCACATACCCCATAAAATAAATACCCACGCAGCACCATGCCAGAAACCCGTTGCAAAAAATACAACTAAAATATTAAAACAATTTCTTTTAAGAGAACATCTGTTGCCGCCCAGCGGGATGTATAAATATAGTTTAAACCAAGTAGAAAGAGAAATATGCCATCTCCTCCAAAACTCGGTAATCGTCTTTGAAACATATGGAAAATTAAAGTTTTCAAGTATTTTAAAACCGAACATCCTACCAAGACCTATTGCCATATCAGAATAGCCTGAAAAATCAAAATAAATTTGCAGAGTGTAGGCGATAATTCCAAGCCATGCAACAAGCATGCCATGTTCGCTTATTCCTGTTAAAAATATTGAATCTGCAACCTCTGCCACTGTATTTGCAATAATTATTTTCTTTGCAAGCCCAATTATAAATCGTTTTAGACCCAATATAAAATCTTTAATTGTTTCTTGCCTATTTTCTATTTGAGCGCATATATCATGATATTTTACAATAGGACCCGCGATTAATTGAGGGAAAAATGTTATAAAAAGAGCAAGTTTCTCTATATTCCTCTGCGCCCTGACTTCACCTCTGAAAACGTCTATTACGTAAGATATAGTCTGAAAAGTGTAAAAAGAAATACCGATTGGCATAATTACATATATAAAATCAATATTTCCATGCAAGTATTTATTTATATTTTCCGCAAAGAAGTTGAAATATTTAAAATAAAAAAGTATTGATAAATCAGCTAAAATAGTAAGCGCCAGAGCAAGCCTTTTGTAGGGCATTACCTTTATTTTATCTACAATAATTGCGCCTGCGTAGTTTAATAAAATTGTGCCCAGCATGATAAATACATAAACAGGCTCACCCCAAGCATAGAAAATTATACTTGAAATAAGTAAAATTAAATTTTTAAACCTGCGCGGCGATATGTAATACAGTGCCACTACAATCGGCAAAAACAAAAATATAAATACCATTGAACTAAAAAGCATATTTATTCCTTATATAAATCCAATAATTTGTCTGCATATCTCTCTACTATTTCAACAACCAAAACATCAGGATTATAACTTAAAATCCTATCTTCCCAATTTTTTATTGAAAAAGCATTAAACTGTTCAACTGTTTTATTGTATTGATTATATTGAACATCAAAACTTTTGCTTAACCAGCGCGAAAGTTCCCCCGAAAAAGAATCTCCAATTATGGCAATTTTAAGGTCATATTTTTTAATAGTGTATTTCAAAACAGGTTCATCGTAAAATAAATATGTGAAATCGGATTTTTTCTTTTTTGGATTAATAGTACAATCGCCGGAATAATTCTTTCTTTCTGTGCGCAATTTGTTACAATCTACATTTTGTAAATATGGATGTTCGCGTGCGATTTGCTTAAAAATTTCATTATACGCAATGTAAGACCCTGTTTGAGTCCAGTGAGTATCAGTGTGATAATATAACGGTTCCTCGTCCATTTTTTTCCGTTCATACATTTGCTCAATAGGGTAAATAATCTTGATATTTGAATTTTCATCCAAAAATTCTCTTAAAAGTTCAACCCTGCTTTTCGGGTTAACTTTTCTAATATTTTTTGGATAATACTCACCATAAATTCTATTTTTATCAGGAGGAATAATGACTATTAATTTTATTCCATTTTTATTGCACCATCTGTTTAAAACCTCAAGATTATGTTTTATCTTTAATAACTCAAAATCAGAAAATAAGACTTTGTTTTGATAATTGGCAATGGAATTGTCACCCTTATAAAATACCCACCCATGCTTACCGGTCATGGCAATATCATTTTCCATTCTTTGATTTATAAAGCTTTTTATAAGTATATTTTTATTGATGCAAATCTCTCTTTTTCTAAATCTGTCATTATAAAAATTCTCAAACAGCTTACCAAACTCCTTGTTGATTCCACCATTTTTTATTAGCTTGGGAAACGCTGCAAGCGGTCTTTTTTCTATAAAATCGTAATCCGCTTTATCGAACTTTGTATTTGGAATAATCATTAAAACTAAAATTGTGATAACAAAAACAATATCAGGGATACTGATTTTTTTTATAAACTCCCAAAGTTTCAAAAATTTATTTTTCATTTTTCTTAATCTTTCCAAGTTCAAATCTTATTTTAACACAAACTTGTTGCGCTTGTTTTATGTTTGTTACATAATTTAATCGTAGTATTTACTTATACATTTTAGAAGGAGAGCCAAATATGGTAAATGTAGCAATTAACGGCTTTGGCAGAATTGGCCGTAACACTTTAAGAGCTGCTATCAGAGAAGGTATTTTTGACAAAATTAACTACGTTGCAATCAACGACCCCGGTTTAACACCTGCAAACGCAGCACACGTATTCAAATATGACTCAGTTATGGGCAGATTTGACGGTACTGTAGAAGTAGTTGAAGACGGTCTTGTAATCAACGGTAAAAAAATTAAATTTTATGCTGAAAAAGACCCTGCACAACTTCCTTGGAAAGAACTTGGAGTAGAAGTTGTTGTTGAATCAACAGGTTTCTTTACAGATGCTACAAAAGCAAA
>CALUSB010000015.1 GCA_944323335.1 Candidatus Gastranaerophilales bacterium | reverse complement strand
GCAAGCGCAGGGTAAATGTGTCCGCCAGTTCCTCCGCCTGTCACAAAATATCTAGTACGGTGCATATGGTTTTATCCTCTGAACTCTCTTTTTAGATATATTTAACAATACACCAAACATGCAAAGAGAAACAAATAAAGATGAACCGCCATAGCTTATAAAAGGAAGAGGAATACCTGTAGCAGGCAAGAAAGAACTTGCAACTGATATATTCATTAAAGCTTGGAAACATATTGAAAAAGTAATACCCACGGCAAGCAGTTTACCAAACATATCTGGACATCTTTTAGCAACAATAAAGCCTCTGTATGCAAACATGGCAAAAAGACAGATTATAAAAAAGCACCCCAGAAAGCCAAATTCTTCTGCAATAACGGCAAAAATAAAGTCTGTGTGCCCCTCGGGCAGCCATGAGAGTTTTTGTTTTGAATTACCAAAACCTACACCAAAAAAGCCGCCTCCAGCAAAGGCTACAAGCGATTGTATGATATTATACCCTGCGTTATGCGGGTCTTTTTGCGGGTCAAGCCAAACTAAAATCCTTTGTTTTTGGTATCCAAGTATTAAGAAAGGCAAAACAGGCACGGCCACGGCAAAAGCAGCCAAAATTGTTTTTATTCTGCCGCCGGCAACAAAGTACAGAACCATACTTGTCATACAAAGTAAAATTACCATAGAAAGGTTAGGCTGTTTAAATATTAAAAACAACATAGCCGCAAAAAGAAAGTAAAACGGAAATTTCTTTTCATCAAGTATATTAATATTAGCCGAAAAAAGAGTTGCAAAAGCAAGTACTACCGCAGGTTTAGCAAGCTCTGAGGGCTGAAATTGCAATGGCCCGAGCGCAAGCCACCTTTTTGCCTCATTTACCATTAACCCTAATGGTGAAAACTGAACCAAAAGCAGCAAAATAAGTACAAAAACACAAGACGGTATAGCCCAGACCTTAAGGTTTTTGTAATCGTACTTAGATAAAAACGAAGCACAAACTACACCTGCTACAAGCCAAGCAAGCTGCTTTATCGTAAAAACAAGCGGATTATCCCCGCTTGCAATAGCTCGCGGAGAACCTGCGGAAAATATCGCCATAATACCTATTACAACAAGAAAAATTACTACTGTCACAAGGGTATTATCGGGTTGAGAAATTATATAATTGCTTCCTGAATCTCTATCGTGATACGAGTTGCTTTTTTGATAGGACATAGCGCCTAAAAGCCTCCCCTCTTTCCTCGTAGTTTTTAAACATATCAAAGCTGGCACAAGCAGGGGATAATAAGACAACATCCGGCTTATCCAGACTTGCAAGGTCAATTGCCTCCTCAAGCGACTGAGCATGTACTATATTTGTATAACCGCTTGCATAAATCTCATTCATAAAACGCTCTGTTGCTTCGCCAATTAATACAACCTTTGAAATTCTGTCTTTTATTGATTTTATAAACTCGTCAAGCGAAGTGTTTTTATCTCTGCCGCCGGCTATAAGCACCACTTTTTTGCCCTCAAAGGAGTTAATGGCTACAATTGAAGCCTCAGGATTGGTTGCTTTTGAGTCATTGTAATAAGCCGTATCATCAAGTGTTCTTATAAATTCACACCTGTGAGCAGGAGCTTTAAATGATTTAACAGCATTTTTTATAACATCATTTCCTAACCCCGCTATTTTTGCTGCAATCACGCAGCACATAACATTTTGCAGGTTGTGATTACCGACAATTGGCACATCTTTAACATCAATAATTTTTTCTTCGCCATAAAAAATCGCATCACAATCTATATAGCAATTATCTTGAATATCAGCTAGTTCTGCCTTATTTAGAGCAAAAAAGTGAACTTTTGATTTTAGTTCATTTGATAATTTTCTAACCATTTCATCATCAAAATTTAATATCACATGGGAATCTTCCCCCATACGCCTAAAAACTGACGCCTTGGCTTCAAAATACCCATCCAGCCCGCCATGCCAGGAAAGGTGGTCAGGGGTTAAGTTTGTAAACACTGCAACCTTAGGAGCAAGTTGTTTTGAATAATTCAGCTGATACGAACTTGCCTCAATTACAAGAAAGTCACTGTTTGACTCTAAATGCTCAACAGGTGACACGCCGACATTACCGCAAGCGGGCGCAGCGAATTTTTCCGATAAAATATGCGACATTAAAAGCGTTGTTGTAGTTTTTCCGTTAGTCCCCGTTACAAGGTAAATCTGCGGTTTATCGGATTTTTTTGTTTCCCTGAAAACAAACTCAATGTCTGAGAAATATTCGATAGAGTTTTTCTCAAGAAGTTTTAAAATATCGGCATCTTGTGGTATCGAGGGGCTTATTATAGCAAATTTTGCACCTTTTATAAAATCTTCACTGTGTGAGCCAAACTCAAAATTGACACCCAATGAGCGAAGCTTGCCCAATAATTCTTTATCCTGCTCTGATTCTGCCTTTGAATCTGTAAGATAAACATCATAACCCTTGCTTAAATATTGCGCGCACGCACTGCCTGTTACAGAAAGCCCTACTACAAGTACCTTTTCACTCATTGTTTAATTCCCAAATATTATCTTTTGAACATAAAAACCGATTATCGCAAGTGTGCCGCCTAAAGCGCTTACAAGAGCAAAAACAAGGACTATTTTTTTCTCTCTCCAGCCGCAAAGCTCGAAGTGATGATGTATAGGGCTCATTTTAAATACTCTTTTACCCGTAAGGCGAAAACTTGTAACTTGTATCATTACAGATAAAGTTTCGCATATAAATAAAATTCCAATCGGTATCAACCAAAGTTCAAACTTGCCCATAATAGCTATTGTTGCAAGTAATCCGCCAAGGGCCAAAGAGCCTGTGTCACCCATAAATATCTTGGCGGGATTTTTATTAAAATACAAAAAGCCAAGACAAGCGGCTGACGTTGCAGCAGAGATTATAGCAAGGTCAGTGTATCCGTTTAGTTTTGAAATTATTGCACAAGCGCCAAAAGCAAAGACCGAACAACCCGCGGCAAGACCGTCAAGCCCGTCTGTGAGATTAAGCGCATTTGATGAACCTACAATCATAAACACTGCAAAAACAGGATAAAACCAACCTAAATCGATTGAAAAATTAAGAAAGCTTATCTCTGTTCTGCCCGAAAAAATCAAATAAAACGCCGGAAGCATTGATACCGCAATTTGCAAAAGCAGCTTACCTCTGGCAGATAATCCAAGGTTTTGATGCGCTTTGATTTTTTTTATATCATCTTCAAAGCCCGTAAAGGCGTAAAATATAAGCGTCATAAGGACAATTAGCGCACCTGTTGTAGTTTCTTGCGCCATAAAAAGAGTAATTAAAGACGCTGCAAGAATTGATAAAACAAGAAAAACACCGCCTGTTGTGGGGGTTTTATTTTTTTGAGCATGCAGTTGTGCCACCTCTTCTCTTATGTATTGCCCATACATTTTCTTTTTCATAAAAGCAAGATATGGTACACCCAGCAAAAGAGCCAAAACCAAGGCAATTAGTGCTGAAACGCTCATCATAATCATAATCTGCCCACCATTTCAATAATTTCTTCAAATTTCATAGCGCGAGATGCTTTAAGTAAAATCGTAGAACCTTTTTCAATGTTATCAATAATATATTTTGCGCATTCAAAATTTGTTTCAAATTCAACACCCTCAAGGGTCGAATTTCTTAAAATATATTTAGCTAAATTTCCCACGGTAAGAAGCTTTACGCCCTCATACGCACAGAGGAATTCGCCTATTTCTTTATGATATGCAATCTCGTCTTTTCCAAGCTCGCCCATATTACCCAAAACAAGAACAAGCGGAGGCTTATACACTGATAAAAACGTCTTTAAAACAGCTTTCATGGACTCGGGGTTAGCGTTGTAACTGTCATTTATAAAAGTTAGACCCTTAATTTCGCTGACTTCCCAGCGTTTTTCAATAGGTTTATAATTAAGCAGACCTTGTTTTATCTTATCCATAGGAATATCAAGCTTTTTAGCCGCTTCAATTACCAAAAGAGAGTTTTCAATGTTGTAGTCACCCTCAACATTTAGTTCAAAATCCGTATCCTCGTAGGTAAATTCACTGTGAGAAATACTTATTTTTACATTTTTTACTTTAGCGTAATCAGTAAAAATTTTCTCACCGTCAAACTTAAGGTTTTCCTTTATTCTTGATGAATCAGGACTTATGAAAGTACCCTCTTTTTTAAGTCCGCAAGCAATTTCACACTTTGCAAGAGCTATATTTTTTAAATTTCCCAAGCGTTCTACATGGGCTGAGCCGATGTTTGTTATTATGCCGATATCAGGCTCACAATAGGTTGAGAGGAGTTCTATTTCTCCAAGATTTCTCATGCCCATCTCAACAATTGCAACTTCACAATCATCATCCATTGCAAACATAGTCTCGCAAAGGCCTATTTCATTATTGTGATTCAGATATGTTTTGTGCGTTTTATACTTTGTTGAAAAGACACTGTATAGCATCTCTTTTGTGGTTGTTTTTCCTGAAGAGCCTGTTATAGCTATAACTTTCGGGTTAATTTTGTTTCTGATAAAGTTTGCAAGTTTTAAATACGCCACAAGAGAATTTTCCACATAAAGTACAAAATCGGCGTCTTTATTTACTTTAAACTTATCTTGGGTAAAGTACCCCTTTGCACCGACCTCAAGAGCTTTGTTTATAAAATTATGCCCGTCATAATTTTCCCCGCGAAGAGGCAGGTAAATATTACCTTTTTGCAATTTTCTCGTATCGGTAGATATTTCAAACAAACCCGAGGTATCTTTTTGATAAAGAACCTTAGCATCCGTACACTTTATAATCTCATCAAATGTGAACTTCAAGTTATTCTCCAAAACAACTAAAATTTTAAAATAATTGTAAATCAAACAGAAAATGATGTAAAATAAATTTTATGAAAAAAATAGCCGTTATACCGATAGACAACCGCCCTATATGCTACAACCTTATAGAGGATATTTTAGCTCAGGATAAGGATATAAAACTTTTTTTACCGAAGAGAAATCTTCTTGGAGGACTTACGGCAAGCGCTGATATTAACGGTATTTATAATTTTTTAGAAAATCTGCCCAAAGTAGATATTTTAGTCATATCGCTTGATACAATTGCCTACGGAGGACTTGTAAGTTCAAGAAGATGCCCTGAAGATTTTTCAACAATTAAAAATAGAATTTTAAAATTCAAAAATATAATCTCTCAAAAAGCCTCTTGTGTGTACGCTTTTTCAAGCATTATGAGAATATCAAACAACAATATAAACGAAGAGGAAAAAGACTACTGGGCACAGTGGGGCAAGAGAATATTTGAATTTTCATATTACCAACACAAATCAAGAAAAGAAAAAAGCTACAACTGCGTTTACAATCAAATCCCCGAGGACATTTTAAACGATTACCTTGATACAAGAAAAAGAAATTTTGAAATAAATAAACTCTACCTCGACTGGCTTGAGGATAAAACTCTTGATACGCTTGTGTTTTCAAAAGATGACACGGGTCAGTACGGGCTAAATGTCGAAGAAGCGGAGTTTTTGGCAGATGAAATTAAAAAAAGAAATGTTAACGCTTTTGTAAAAACAGGGGCGGATGAAATCCCCTTAACTCTTATTACAAGGGCACTTTGCAAAAATGAAAACATAAAAATAAAACCTAATTATATCTACCCCGAGCAAACAGATAAAATATCACGTTATGAAGATATAAGCATTAAAGAGTGTACCGAGGGACAGCTAAACCTTGCAGGGTGTGAAATTTCAGACAAATGCGATTTAGAGCTCATTGTTAACAACTTTGAAATTGAGCAGGGTGATTATGTCTTAGGCGAGCATGTTAATTGCCTTAAAAAGCCTCTAAATCTGCCTGATAGAGCATATTTTATAGCAGATACGGCAAATGCAAACGGAGCAGATTTAGGGCTTGTTGAAGAACTTATAAAAGAAAAGCTCGACCCTTATTTATACGGTTTTTGCGCCTATAACACAAGTGCAAATACCCTTGGATGTGCGATTTTTAGCGCAGTAACAAAATTTCTTGCGAAAAAAAATAACACATACGACGACATAGCGTTTAAAAAGCTTATGTTTATAAGGCTTATGGACGATTGGGCTTATCAGGCAAATATCAGAAAATACGTAAGAGAAAGCGCTCCTGATTTTTTAGAAGCACTAAATGAAAAAACACAAAACTTAAAAGAATACGAAAATAAAATCGCAAATTATTTGGATTTTGATTATAATGACACTTGCTATTCACTTCCCTGGAACAGGAGCTTTGAGGTAGAAATAAATGTACACGGTTTATAATTTTATATACAACTTTTTTGTAATCCCTGTTATTTGCATACTCAGCTTATTTGTAAAGAAAATAAACGCAGGCAAAAAAGAAAAATTCGGCGGGTATGATTTTAAGTTTCTTAACCGCACAATCTGGATTCATGCGGTTTCTGTGGGCGAAGTTATGCTTGCAATAACCCTTATTAACAAAATGAATCCAAAATGCGATATAGTACTTACAACCTCAACCCCTCAAGGGCAAGAACTTGCAAAAAACAAGCTCTCCGACAAATGCAAAGTTATAACATATTTCCCGTATGACACAAATTATGCCATTAAAAAAGCAGTTGATGCCATAAATCCAAAAATGGTTATAGTTATGGAGACAGAAATCTGGCCCAATTTTGCCAAAAAAATGAGAGAGCTTGCAATACCGCTTTTTATAGTGAACGGAAGAATTTCTGAGAGAACATACAAAAGCTACAAAAAACTCTCATTCTTCTTTAAAAAAGTTCTTGATAACTATGCTGCAATACTTACACAAACTGAAGATGACGCAAGGAGATTTGTTTCTATAGGAGCAAATAAGGATAAAGTTCTTACATCGGGCAATATTAAATTTGACCTTGAAGAACCTGATGAATATGCAAAACACAAATATCAACTGCTGTTTAAGACGTTTGATAAAAATGTTTTAATTTTTGCTTCAACCCATGGGGATGAAAACCAGCTGCTTATTGATACTTATAAAGAACTGACAAATATAATACCCGACTTAAAGTTAATTATAGCACCAAGACATCTTGAAAAAGTTGAACAAATAGAAAAGCTCTTTGCTTCAAGAGCCATTAAATGGGGTAAAAGAAGCCTTGAAGATACTTTTGACGATAAAGACGCCATAATCCTTGATACAACAGGAGAATTAGGCAAGGTTTACTCGGCAGCAGATGTTTGTGTTATATGCGGCAGTTTTAATAAAACAGGCGGACACAACCCGCTTGAGGCAACCATTTGGGGCAAGCCGACAATAACAGGCGCAAACATTAAAAACTTCCGCTACATCTACAAAAGCCTGTGCGAACTTGATTGTGCTTTTGTAGTTAAAGATACAAAAGAATTGAAAGAAAAAATATTTGAACTCTTCAGTGACAGAAATTATATGGAAAAAATAAAATCAAATTGTAAATACGCCATAGAGAAAAACAAAGGCGCAACGGATTTTACCGTAAAATATATAGAAGAATACGACAGGGAGCAATATGAAAGAAATTAAATTCGAAAAATGGCAGGGGCTTGGCAACGATTTTGTAATTTTAAATGAAGAAAAAGCAACCTCGGAACTTGCTAAACTTATGTGCGACAGAAATTTTGGCGTAGGCGCCGACGGTATATTTTCACCCGTTAAAACGGATGATACGGATATCGGCTGGGAGTTTTTCAACTCCGACGGGTCAATTGCACAAATGTGCGGAAACGGCATTCGCTGCTTTGCAAAATTTGCCCGCTCGCATAATTTAGTTAATAAAGACAAATTCTCCGTCAAAACCCTTGCGGGTACTATCATACCCGAGGTCTTGCCTGACGGCAGAGTGCGAGTTGATATGGGTAAACCAATCCTTGAAGCGCAAAAAATCCCTGTTAACTCACAAACTCCACAGGATTTTATTGTAGAAGGGTTTAGCGCAAGCGCCGTTAGTATGGGCAACCCCCACTGTATAATTTTTACGGAGCACGACAGTGCAAAACTTGCTCGCGATTACGGGCCAAAAATCGAATCACACAAGCTTTTTCCGCAAAAAACAAATGTTGAATTTGTAAAAATTAAAACCCGAAACACAATGCAGCTTGATGTGTATGAAAGGGGCTGCGGCATAACTCTTGCCTGCGGAACGGGCGCATGTGCCGCAACTGTTGCAGGGATTTTAAAAGGGCTTTTGGATGACACCGTAACGGTTGAATTGCCCGGCGGTAAGCTTACCATTGAATACAAAGGCGAAAACGTCTATATGACAGGCCCTGCCAAAAAAGTCTTTGAGGGTGTTTATTTTCAAAAATAAAATATTTCAATATGTTAAGTTTTTTGTTGTTTCAAAAATATGTTTGTGCTAGCATTTTGAAACAAACATAAGTACAATAAGGAGAAACCATGAAAAAATACGAACTGCTTGCAACAATTAAACCAAATTTAGATAATGATGAAGCAGATAAAGTTATTGCCAAAATCGAAGAATCAGTTAGCTCATTAGGCGGAAGTGTTGTAGACACTGACAAAATGGGCAGAAAAAAATTAGCATACGACGTTAAAGGTTTTAGAGACGGCTTTATTGCTGTATTAAAAATAAATCTCGACCCTGACAAAGTTGTTGAGTTCAAAAGACAACTAAAACTTAACGAAAATGTAATCAGAACAATGTTTATAGAACAAGCAGCCGTGAAAGCGTAAGAAAATGACTTTAGCAAAAATCTTTATCACAGGAAAAGTTGTTAAAAACCCCGAAAAAAGGTTTACACAAAATGACCTGCCCATAACAAGCTTTACAGTGGATGTTAACCCGCAGGATGAAAGTCTTGTAAGAGTTTTTATTATGGGTAATGCTGCAGAAACCGTTGAACAAACGGTAAAGATGGGAGATAGCGTACTTGTTGAGGGCAGACTTCAAACAAATACCCTAAAAACTACAAGCGGCAAAGATAAGAAGATTTTTGAAATCAACGCTTCAACGGTTGAAAAAATATCAGGCGGTGCTCAAACACAAAGTGCACCTGCAAAAGACACTAATCTTGTTCAATTTGCTACGGAAGAAATCTCTGAAGATTTAATTGACGAAGATGAAATACCATTCTAAGAAAAATAAAGAAAAGGAAATAAAAATGGCAAAAGAATCACTAAAAGACAGCAAAAAAAGAAAAAATTGCAGCTTCTGCGCCGACAAGGTAGAAGCTCTTGATTACAAAGATACTTCTAAATTAAAAAGATTTTTATCTGAAGCAGGTAAAATTCTTCCAAGAAGAATTACAGGTAACTGTGCATACCACCAAAGAATGCTTGCTAAAGCGGTTAAACGCTCAAGAGAAGCAGCTCTTATAGGTTATGTATTTGAAAACTAAGCTTTAAAAACCGCCCAAAAAGGGCGGTTTTTTATATTCTTATATCTTCCCTAAAAATTTTTCCCTCAAACTTTATTTCATCTGCAACACGATAAATATCATCCAACGCTCCACAGCCGTTTTTTACAAGACTTAAAACCCTGCCGCCGTTTGTATAGAAACCATCATCCGTTTTTTTTACACCTGCAAAAAATACTTCAACTCCGTATTTTTTAGCAGAATCAAGGTTTTTAATTTTTTTACCTTTTAGAGGGTTAAAAGGATAACCGCAAGAAGCTAAAACCACACAATAGCTTGGTGCGTCAGCAAACTTTAGCTCAATTTCATCCAGTTTCTTTTCTTTTGCTTTTGAAAAAATCTCTAAAATATCATTTTTGCAAGATGACATAACGGATTGCACCTCAGGGTCGCCAAATCTCATATTGTATTCAAGAACATACAACTTAGTGCAGCTTATCATAAGCCCCGAGTATACAACCCCGCAAAAATCCGCCTCCTCCTCTTTTAGAGCTTTTTTTAATTTTTCAAGATAATCATCCAAAAGCTTTTGCTCTTGCTTTTCTAAAACAAATGGAAAAATTGAGCCCATACCGCCTGTATTTGGGGCATCAGTAGATGAATTTAGCTTTTTAAAATCAATAGCGGGAGGAAAATTTAATAAATTTTTACCGTCCCAAATAGAAAACACTGAAATTTCACGCCCAAAAAGCCTTTCTTCAAGGATAATTTTCTTTGACGAGTCATTAAATTTACCCTCTAAAAAATCACGCGCAATAGCCTTTGCCTCATCAAAATTATCAGACACAAAAACCCCTTTGCCCGCAGCAAGCCCGTCAGCCTTTATAACAGGCGGATTTAAAAACTTTCCTATTGCTTTATCTATCTTATTTTTATCCTCAATTACCATATAAGGCGGCGTATTTATACCATGGTTTGCCATAAATTCTTTGGCAAAAATCTTTGACCCCTCAAGCTTTGCCCATTTTGAATCTGCCCCGAGCGTAAAAATCCCCTCTTTTCTAAATTCATCGCAAATACCTCTGACCAGAGGCTCTTCAGGCCCTACAATAAGCATATCAATGGCAAGTTTTTTTGCTTTTTGCGCCAAATCCTTAAAATCACTAAACTCAATCACCTCACCCAGCTCAAAAAAAGCTCCCGTATCTGCCAGATACAATTTTTCTAGCTGCGCCGATTCAAGTATTTTTTTTGCAAGCGAGTGCTCACGCGCACCCGAGCCGTATAAAAGAACTTTCATAATATCTCCTCAATTACTCTTGGGTAGAGTTTATGCTCTATTGAGTGGATTTTTTCTTCTAAATCTTTAAGTGTCATATCAGGTTCAATTTTACACCTTTCACTTGCAATAATTTCACCTGAATCCACCTCATCATCGACATAATGAACAGTTACACCCGTTTCTTTGGCATTTGACAGGTAAGCTCTTTTAATCGCGTCAATTCCTTTAAACTGGGGCAAAAGAGAGGGGTGAATATTTACAAATCTGCCAAGAGTAAGGATATTATGCGGTAATATTCGCATATAGCCTGCAAGCACATAAAGGTCGTATTTTTTCTCTTTTAAAAATTCATAAGTATCGCAAAAACCTACTCTATAATACTTTATATTAAGCCTTTTTGCCCTGTTTATGACATTTGCGCCCTCGATGTTGCACAAAAGTTCAATTTCAACATCTTTATTTTTAAAATATTCTACAATAGCTTCAAAATTTGAACCGTTACCCGAAGCCATTACAAGAATTTTTTTCATACAACTTCACCCAAAATAAAAGGATTGTAATCGGTACATATTTTAATTACTTCATCTAAATCGCAAGGAGAGCAAACAACGCAGAACCCAACCCCCATGTTAAAAGTTGAATAAGCTTCTTTTTCTCCCACAAGCTCCAAAAGTCTTTTAAACAAAGGAGTGAGCTTAATTTTGCCGTAGTCTGCTTTTAAACCCAAACCTTTTGGAATACTTCGCTCTAAATTAGCTAAAATCCCGCCGCCTGTTATATTTGCGCATGATTTAACAAGCTTTTTATCGTTTAATTTTTGAACGGTATCATAATAAATCCTCACCGGAGCAAGAGATTTTTCAAACAAATCATCACTTAAAAGCCCGTCTTTATATAGCTTTCTAATTAAACTAAAGCCGTTTGAATGCGCTCCGCTTGATTCAAGAGCAATAACCATATCACCCTTTTTTACATTATTTTTATCAATTAATTTATCTTTTTTAACCGCACCCACAAGAAAACCCGAGATATCAAAGTTGTTTTTTAATATCAAATCTCCAAGCTCAGATGTTTCACCCCCCAAAAGCGTGCAGGAATATTTTTCTAAAACCTTATTTAACTCCCCGACAAGATTTGAAACCAAATCCACATCAAGCTTGTTTAGTGCAATATAGTCAAGAAAAAACAACGGTTTTGCCCCGCAGCAAGCAAGGTCATTTATATTCATCGCAAAAAGGTCATTTGCTATTGTTTTTGTATCTCTTTTTTTAATCAAAGGAATAATTTTTGTCCCTACACCGTCAGTGCAGGCTGCAAGGTAATAATCTTCAAAAATCGGATGCTCAAAAAGACCGGCAAAGTCACCGATTGCTTGCTTTTTTACAATGCCTTTAATGTTTTTTACAAGCATATCAGCGCCAAAGACATCTACGCCGCTGTTAAGATAAGTGTATTTCACCCTCTATCCTCCAAAAAACACTCAAGACACCAATTGTCGCCCTCAAAAACCTCTTTCATCATATCAAGAGGTAAAAATTTTACGCTATCAGCGCCGATTTTCTCTGCTATTTTACTATCAGAAATACCATGGCAGATAAGCTCTTCTTTAGTCGGTATATCTACACCCCAAATGCAGGTATTTAAAATCTTAGGGGAAACAGAGCGCATATGAACCTCTCTTGCGCCCGCGTTTTTAAGGATTTTTATAATATGAGATGACGTTGTACCCCTGACAAGAGAGTCATCTACAAGAACAACTCTTTTTCCCTCGACAACAGATTTTATCGGCATAAATTTTTGTAAGACATTATTTTTTCTGTTTTTTTGCTCCGGTTGAATAAACGAGCGCTCAGCCCAGGAATTTCTAACTAAGCCCAGATGAAAAGGCATGCCTGACTTTTGTGCGTAACCTATAGCACAGCCTAAACCGCTATCCATAACAGGAACTACAACATCGGCGCAAAAATCACTATCCTCACATTGTGCCAAAAGTTCACCTAAACACACTCTTGTCTGATAAACATTTTTTGAGAATATGTTTGAGGCCGCAGAGGCAAAGTAAATCTGCTCAAAGACACATTTTTTATGTTTTTTTGTTGTATCAAAAGTTTTATACTCAACCCCGCCTGATGTTATCTCAACGCTGCATCCGGGTTGAATTTCAACAATTTCTTCAACATCTAAGCCCCAAAAAGCAACATCTTCTGATGCCACAAAGTACCCTTGAGCAGTCTTAGCAAGCATTAGCGGTCTATATCCCCAAGGGTCTCTAAAAGCCATAATTCTGTTTTTTGTAAAAATTACAATGCAGTATGAGCCAAGAGAAAAGTTGTCATTTATGCATTTTGCAACTTCATCGTATGTCCACTCCGATGGCTTTTTTTTAAGAGAAAAAACTATACGTTTTAAAATTACCTCAGAATCAGAAGCACTTAAAAACACCTCTCCTATTTTTTCAAATTTTTCTCTTATATGCGCTGCCTGAGAGACATTCCCGTTATGCGCAAGAGATACATCTTCTCCCATGTAGCGGATTTTTAGGGGCTGGATGTTTTCTTTTCTGTCGTCTCTAAAGGTTGAATACCTAACGTGACCTATGCCAAAAGCACCTTTTAGATTTGAAATCTCATAATCTTTAAAAACACTGTTTACCAGCCCAAAATCTTTATATAAATTCTGCACCTCATCACCGCAGCATATACCCGCGGATTCTTGTCCCCTGTGTTGAAGTTTTAAAAGTGCGCATTTTATATAAGGGGCAATATGCCCGCAAAAGGCATAACCGCCAAATATACCGCATTCTTCCTGTATTTTCTTATATTCAATCTTCAAGCACATTTTGTAATAAATTTAAGTATTTTTCTCTAAACTTGGCCAACTCAAATTCATAGCCGTCAAATTTTATTTTATCACCAATACACTTACCAAGATACAAATATGGAATATTATTCTCTGCAAAATAACTCTCAAGCTCTTTTTTGTTTTGAGATGAAATTATATACCTTGTTTGAATCTCCCCGAACAATAGCTTTAATTTAAGCTTATCGTCCGCATTTTCTTCATTAATTAATTTTCCTGCAAACCCTGTATTTGAAGCACACAAGACCCTAAACAGCGTGCCCAAAACCCCGCCCCTTGAAACATCAACTGCACTTTTTAGGATTTTTTTATCCCTTAGGGAAAATATTGTTTTTTTAATGATATCCTCCAGCTCAAAATCAGGCTCATCGACGCTGCCGCCTAAAAAATCAAACAATTCCCTCTGGTATAAAGACCCCCCGATATTTGAGTTTTTATTAATCATTTTTCCTATAAGATAAATTTCATCTTGCAGAGCAAAATTAGATTTGATTACAGGTTTATTAATATCTAAAAACCCGCACATACCAACAGTTACAGAGGGGTATATTTTTTTATCTTTTGCCTCATTATAAAAAGAAACATTACCGGAAACCACTGGCGTATCGAGCTTTAGCGAGCAATCCCTGAGCCCTTCTATTGATTTTACAAAAGAATACTTTGTATCATCTCCCTTTGGACTTGCAAAGTTTAGACAATTTGTAAAACCAAGCGGCTCAAAACCTGATGAAACAAGATTTCTATAACTTTCAAGAAGTGTGTTTTGAGAGCCTAAATAAGGGTCAAGCGCGCACATTAGAGGATTTGTGTCCATGCAAAAAGCTACAAAGCAATTTTCTTCCTCAAATTTTAATACCCCCACACCCGTACTCTCCGGTGCAACACAGGAGCGTCCGCCTACAAGATAGTCCCACTGCTCATAAAACCACTTTCTTGAAACAAGATTGTACGAAGATGTCATTTTTTCAACGGCACTTTCTATATCCATAGATAGTTCGCATTTTTTATCTTTTAAATGCTTAATTTCATCAGGTTCAAAAACAGGCTCTAAGTCATAACAATAAGGGTTGCACAAAACATCAAGAGGGGTTGATGAGAGTATTTTTGAATCTTTTTTAATAATATAATCGCCGCCCTTAAAGGTTCTGCCTATATGAGAAACTTCAAGCTCGTATTTTTGTGCGATTTTAAATACCTCGGGCAATGCTTCTTTTTTAAGCGCAAAGACCATTCTCTCTTGAGTTTCACTCAGCATTATCTGCCAAGGTTCAATATTTTTTTGCGCAAGGTGGACCTTATCAAGTTCAAGCTCAAAAGAGCATTTGCCCTTGTATGCCATCTCTGAAGTAGAACTTAAAAGCCCTGCCGCACCGCAGTCTTGACAAGATACAACACCGTCAATGTCTAAAATCTCAAGTGTCGCCTCGATTAAGAGTTTTTTTATAAAAGGGTCACCTATTTGAACATGGATTTTTTCTTCATTTTTATTTTTTGCAAGTTTTTTTGAAGCAAAAGCCGCACCCCCAACACCATCAAGCCCTGTTGCAGACCCTAAAAGCACCACCTCTAAGTCTTCTTTGAATGCTGATAATTTAACCTTATCAAGAGGTGCTAACCCTGCTGCCATAACATTTACAAGAGGTAAATCTTTATAACATTCATCAAAAATCACTTCTCCTGCAATATCAGCTATGCCGCAAGAGTTGCCGTAATCACTTATACCCTTTGTAACACCGTTTATTATGTGCTTTGTTTCTTTTGTACAGGGATAAGCAAACTTTAGCGAGTTTAAAAGCGCTACAGGTCTTGCGTTAAGTGCCAGAATATCTCTTATAATCCCGCCAATTCCCGTTGCAGCGCCCTGATAAGGTTCGATTGCACATGGGTGATTATGAGATTCAACTTTAAAAAACACGCCGTGGTTGCCTATTTTTACACCGCCCGAGTTTTCATCAGGCAAAAGAGAGCCCTTAAAATTTAGTTTTTTAAGCTGTTTTTTTGAGTGCAAATATCCGCAATGCTCGCTCCAAAGAGCCTCAAACAGATGACTTTCAAGCTCGTTTGGAGCTCTTTTTAATCTTTTTTCAATCTCTTTTTTTAAATTTTCATCCACGCTTGAGCTCATCCTTTATAATTTTAAAAATCTCTCTTCCGTCAAATCCGAAATTTTCATTGAAAAACGCCCGCTCAGGATGGGGCATAAGCCCCATAATACGCTTTTTATAGTCATACAATCCTGCAATATTGTCTTTTGAGCCGTTAGGATTTTCAAGATATCTTAAAAAAACAAACTCACTAACATCACCCCTGTAAAAATACTTACCCTCTCTGTGTGCTACAGGCAGATTAATTTTCTTTTTTGCACCCTTAAAATCAAGCTCAAGAGGGGTGTTTTTGCAGACAAATTTTAAACAGTCATTTTCTATAAGCGCACCGGGGAGCAAATGCGCTTCGCATAGTATCTGAAAACCGTTACAAATGCCAGTTATCACACCCCTTTGTTTTTCGACATAGCTATGAAGTGACTCAACCAAAGGGGTAAACTTTGCAATTCTGCCCGAGCGCAAATAATCTCCGTAGGAAAACCCGCCGCACAAAAAAACACAATCAAATTCATCCAGATTTTTTATGTTTGAATCAACATATTTTGCCTCAAAAGCGCATGCCTCAAGAGCCGCTTTTGTTTCAACCTGACAATTGGTGCCGGAAAAAACTACAACCGCAGCTTTCATTTTAGCTCCTTAAGGTCAATTATTTCATACTTTTCAACAACCTTATTTGATAAAATTTCACTACATATAAAATTCAGTTTTTCTTTTGCACAGTCTAAATTTTGAGCACTTATTTTAAAAGAATAGAACTTCCCTGTCCTAAAATCGGCATTTTCTTCAATATTAAGACGCTTTAACATTTTATCAACACTAAGACCTTGGGTGTCTTTTACATCATCTCTAAGACTTACAATAACTTTTGCCGCATAGTTTTTCATACTTTTTAAAATTATCACAAAAACAAGTGCCCTGCTTAAAAATTTATAATATTATTTTATTGTGAGGTGAATATGCAAAATCAAACTCTATACAGTGAAAAATTTCTTGAACTCAAAGCCTGCATCAGGCAAAACGGCTCAAAGTGGGTCTACGCGCACAGACCAAACGCTAAAGATGTAGCGGTTATTGTGCCTGTTGTAAAAAAAGACAATGAAGAGTTTGTACTTTTTTTGATAACAAAAAGACCGCCTCTAATAAGCGAAAACAGGGCAAAATTTTGCCTTGAAATGCCTGCGGGGCTTGTTGGAGACATAAACAAGGATGAAGACATTTTATCTGCCCTTAAAAGAGAGCTGAAAGAAGAAAGCGGTTATGAGGCGCAAGAGATAAAAATCGTCTCAAGAAATATTTCAAGCTCTGCGGGCATGACATCTGAAACCTCAACCATAGCTATTGCTTATGTTGACGGAAATAAAGCATATGATGAGCCAAGCGACAATGACGGCGGGGTGATAGTTGAGAGAAAATTGGTAAAAAAAGATGATATTTTAGATTTTATAAAAAATTTTGAAAAACAAGGTAATGCTATAGGCGCACAAACGCTCAGCGGGCTGTTTTTTTACCTTTTTGATAAATAATTTATTTTTATGTAATAATCTATAAAAGAGGAAAATAAGGATAGTATATTAATGAAACTTGATGTTATAAGCACAGACAGAGCATTTGACTACGGGTATCTATTAAAGAGAATTTGGCCCTATATAAGACCTGTAATGTTTAGAATTATTATAGGTTTTGCCCTTGCGATACCTCTTGGTCTGCTTGACGGCGCAACAGCTTTTGCGCTCAAACCGTATATCGATGTTGTTATAAACAATAAACCTTATGTTTTTAAAACATTTGAACTTACAAGGGACTTGCTAGTTGTTGTTATACCTTGGGCGATTATGCTCTTTGCCGTTATTCAAGGTGTTCTAAAATACGCAAACTCTTACCTTACGGATTGGATTAGCATTAAAATCTCAAACTCGGTCAAAGAAGATTTATTTAAAAAACTTATTTATCTTGATTCAAAATTTTATGATGAAAACACATCAGGGCTTGTTATTTCAAGATTTTTATCCGACCCTGATACGGCATCAAAAAATGTTGTTGAATCAATTAAAACTTTAATTACCGCATTCACAGGCTCACTCGGGCTTATAGCGGTACTTCTCTATAACTCTTGGAAACTGGCTTTTGTAGGTGTAATCGTACTTGTTTGCGCTTTTATCCCTGTTTCATTAATCAGAAAAAGAGTTAAAAAAGTTTCTAACGCTTCTATGGTTGTAGGCAGCGGCATGACAACAAATGTGAATGAAACATACCACGGTAACAAAATAATAAGCGGATATTGCCTGCAAGAAGACATTTACGCAAAATTTACAACACAGATAAGAGAGCTCTTTACGCTTTCTATGTCACTTACAAAGCGCGCAGGATGGCTTTCTCCGATTATGTATTTTATTGCAAGCATTGGTATAGCTATTGTTATGATGGTTGGTAATCACCTTATTATAACGGGTGAAATGTCTACGGGCTCTCTTGCAAGTTTCATAACCTCACTTTTACTTTTATACAAACCTGTAAAGACTCTGGGGTCAACATTAACAAGTATGCAGAATATTTTTGTTTCAATGAACAGAGTGTTTGAACTTTTTGACCTGCAGCCTGAAATTAGAGATAGGGAAAATGCAAAAGAGTTAAAGGGGATAAATAATAACCTTACATTTGAAAATGTATTTTTTGAATACAAAAAAAATAAACCCGTACTTAAAGGGGTTTCTTTTGAAGTTAAAAAAGGTGAAATGCTGGCACTTGTTGGCAACTCTGGCGGCGGAAAATCTACCATAGTAAACTTGATACCAAGATTTTATGACATTAATTCAGGAAGTATTAAAATCGACGGACAAGACATTAGAGACTTTTCTCTAAAGTCACTAAGAAGTCAAGTTAGTGAAGTTTTTCAGGATAATTTCCTATTCTCGGGAACTATAAAAGACAACATCATAATGGGCAAAAAAGATGCTACGGAAGAAGAAATAATGGAAGTAGTACGTGCGGCTCATCTGGATGACTTTATTGACACTCTTAAAGACGGTATAAATACCAAAATAGGCGAAAGAGGCACAACTCTATCCGGCGGTCAAAGACAACGCGTGGCAATTGCTCGAGCTATGATTAAAAACGCACCTATATTAATTTTGGATGAGGCAACTTCAGCACTTGATAATAAATCTGAAGCAATTGTTCAAAAGGCACTTGAAAATTTAATTAAAGGCAGGACGGTATTTGTTATAGCTCACAGATTATCTACGATTAAAAACGCTGATAAAATTGCCGTTATTAACGACGGACAACTGGTGGAACTCGGTACGCATAATGAACTTATGCAAATCTCTAACGGACAATATAAGTATCTTTATGAAATGCAGTTTGTAAAAAATGAAGTGGAAGTATAAAGTGCTTGACTTTAGTTTTTGAGCAGGTATTATAATAATACCCTAAGGGCGTTATACGCCTGACAGATATCTAAATGACAATTAAATATTTTAGGGCGTTTAGCTCACTCGGCGGAGCCGATGTGCGGATGCACACAATGTACCAACTGAGCTAAACAAAGTAAAGTGACAATTAAATATTTTAGGGCGTTTAGCTCAGTTGGTAGAGCGCTTCCCTTACAAGGAAGATGTCGGGAGTTCGAGCCTCTCAACGCCCACCATAAAAAACCACTCCTAAAGAGTGGTTTTTTACTGTATTAATATCAAAATAATTCCATTTCAAAACAAAATGAAAACAGTTGTAACAATACCTATATATAAAAAAATCCCTGACAATTTAGAAGCCGCATCACTCCTAAATTGCTTCAGGATATTGAACAATAAGCATTTTTGTTTTGTAGCGCCAAAATCACTTGATACAAGTTATTATAAAAATCTGGCTTCAGCAAACAATATAAACGCAGATTTCGAATTTTTTGATGACAAAGACTTTATCTCAACTCAAAGTTATTCAAAGCTTCTCCTTAGTGTTGATTTTTATGAAAAATTTAAAAATTTTGATTTTATATTTTTATTTCAGCTTGACGGGTGGATTTTTAGAGATGAACTTGATATCTGGTGTAATAAAGGCTATGACTACATAGGTGCTCCTTGGTTTATAAAAGATACAAACCAAATGCTATCGCCCTCAGGTAATGGCGGAGTGAGCCTCAGAAAAATAAGCACATTTATTTCAATTTTAAAAAACAAAAAATTATCGGCAATTTTTTCAATCAAAAAAGACAAAAAGCTTGCCTATAATATTTTTAACTATATAAAATTCGCACTGCCGAAAATGCCTTCTAAAGTACCTAATGAAGACTATGTTGTTGTAAATTTTTTCCCCTGTATAGATAAAAACTTTAAAATCGCACCAAATGAAATTAACCTCAAATTCTCTTTTGAGGTTAATCCTGAAATTTTATACAAACTGAATAACAAAACTCTGCCTTTTGCCTGTCACGGGTTTATGCGCCACGGCAAAGATTTTTGGGTAGATTTTATCGAGCCTCTAAAATCTTTTGACAAATAACATCGCCCATCTGCGTGGTTGTTACAAGTTTATCACCGTCTTTAAAAATATCTTTTGTGCGATATCCGTCTTTAAGGGTTGATTTTACCGCATTAAAAATAATTTCATAAGCCTGTTCGTTTTTAAAACTGTATTTCATCATCATTGCAGCAGAAAGTATTGTTGCAATTGGGTTAGCTACATTTAGCCCCTTAAGGTCGGGAGCGGAGCCGTGAATTGGTTCATACAGAGCAACAGAGCCCTCATCTGACATACTTGCACTTGGCAAAAGTCCAAGCGAACCTGAAATCATAGATGCTTCATCAGATAAAATATCACCAAAAATATTACCCGTAACAATTGTGTCAAATTGTCTTGGATTAGCTATAAGCTGCATTGCAGCATTATCTACATACATATGAGTTAACTCGACATCGCTATAGCTTTTTGACACATCAATCATAATCTCGCGCCACAAACGCGACACATCAAGTACATTTGCTTTGTCTACTGAACATAGTTTTTTATTTCTGCTTGAAGCAGTTCTAAAGGCAACATGAGCTATTCTTTCTATCTCTTTTTCAGAATAAATCATGTTGTTATAACCATACCTTACGCCGTTACCATCCTCATCAACCCTGACTTCAATACCTTTTGGTGTGCCAAAATACACATCACCCGTTAATTCTCTTACAATAACTACATCCACACCCTTTATAACCTCAGGTTTTAGCGCGGAAGATGAAATAAGTTCATCAAAAATCACAACAGGACGAAGATTTGCGTACAGGTTAAGCTCTTTTCTAATGCCTAAAAGCGCTCTCTCGGGACGAAGCTCCGGAGGCAGAGTGTCATATTTCCAATCTCCAACCGCACCTAGTAAAACCGCATCAGAGTCATGCGCTATTTTAACTGTTTCATCAGGCAGAGGTTTTTTGTATTTTTCATAAGCACAACCGCCTATTAAAGCGTCAGTAAATTCAAATTTTATACCTTGAACATTTGCTATTGTTTCTAAAACTTTCTTAGCTTCCGAAACTATCTCAGGGCCGATACCATCCCCTTTTAAAAGAGCTATTTTATACATATTTACTTAACTCCCATTTTCTCTCTTGTGTAATTAACAAGCCCGCCTGCTTTTACAAGCTCTTGAATTTCTTTCGGGTAAGGCGCAAAAGTATATTCTTTTCCTGTTGTTAAATTTTTAACAATACCATTGTCCAAGTCCAGTTCAAGCTTGTCACCTTTTTTTGTTTCATCAGGCAATTTATCGTTTTCAATAATCACAAGTCCTATATTTATTGCATTTCTAAAGAAAATTCTTGCAAAACTTTTTGCAATAACAGCGTTTACTTTACAGGTTTTTATTGCAAGCGGAGCATGCTCGCGAGATGAACCGCAGCCAAAATTTTCTCCCGCAACTATAAAATCACCCTCTTTAACATCACGTGCAAAGTTAATATCAATATCTTCCATGCAATGTGTCGCAAGCTCTTGAGCAGAGGGAGTGTTTAAGTATCTTGCAGGAATAATAACATCTGTGTCAACATCATCTCCATATACGAAAGTATGACCACTCATTAAATTTCTCATCCATTTACCCCATTTACAAACTTTTAACTTATATTTAATATAATAACAAAGAAATTTGTTAACCACAAATTAAGAGACAAAACTAACGGAAGTATTAAAGAAGGAGAAAACAATGCAAGAATCAATCGTAGAAGCAGCAGGAAAAATCTGGAACTACTTAAACGAAAACGGCGAAGTAACTACAAAAAAATTACAAAAAGACCTAGACCTTAACGACAACTTCATCAACATGGGTCTTGGCTGGTTATCTCGTGAAGACAAAGTTAACTACTCTAAAAAAGGTTCTTACACAAAAGTTAGCCTAAGATAGTAACTTTAGTTAAAGATTTTAAAGTTGCCCTTGCTCAAATATTGACAAGGGCAACTTTTTTTATGACAATGAAGTTTGTCCATGTTAAAATAACGACATAAGAATACATTAATAAAGGAAATAAAAAATGGCAGTACCAAAGAAACGAACAGGAAAAGCAAAACAAGCAACAAGAAGAGCAAACTGGAAAGGTGAAGTTCCGGCAACTACAACTTGCCCTAACTGCAAGGAAATCGCACCTGCGCATACAGTATGCCCTAACTGCGGCTATTACAAAGATGATTTTGCCAGCATTAAAAATAAAAAAGCAGCTGAAGAAGTAAAAGAAGAAAAACCTAAAAAAACAAGAGCTAAAAAAGCAAAAGCAGAACCTAAAGCTGAAGAGGTTAAAGAAGCTTTAGCTGAAGAAGCTAAAGAAGAAACTGCTGAAGAAAAAACTGAAGAATAATCATAAAGATTTGAGGAAATTAGTATGACGAGAATAGCAATCGATGCAATGGGGGGAGACCATGCTCCAAGAGAAATCGTAAAAGGTGCGGTTTGGGCTGCGCTTGACTACGATACACCAATAGAGCTGGTTGGAAAAGAAGACGCCATCAAAGCCGAACTGGACAACATTGCTAAATACGGCATAAGGTCAAAACGAGGCGGATATTTTCCACAAAATATAAAAGTTGATTTATCAAAACTTGATATAAAAATCACCCACGCGGAAGAAATAATCGAAATGGGTGAAGCCCCCGGTCAAGCTATTCGCAAAAAAAGAAAATCCTCAATAGTTCTTGCAGTGGATGCAGTTGCAAAAGGTAGCTCTGACGCCGTTGTTGCAGCAGGCTCGACAGGTGCTGCCATGGCAAGCTCCCTATTTGGTCTTGGCAGATTACCGGGCATTGAACGTCCTGCTATTGCTGTTATGCTGCCTGCAATGAAAAAACCTTTCTTACTTTTAGATGCCGGAGCTAACAGTTCTTGCACACCTGAAATGCTTTATCAATTTGCCGTTATGGGCACAACATTTGTTAAAAACGTATACGGCAGAAAAGACGCCAAAGTGGGTGTCCTAAACATCGGTGAAGAAGCAGGCAAAGGTAATGAGCTTGTTCAGCATACATATAAAATGCTTGAAGAAAATCAAAACGGATTAAACTTCATTGGAAACATTGAAGGTAAGGAAATGTTTCAGGGGACTTGCGATGTTATAATCTGTGACGGCTTTGTCGGCAATGTTGCTCTTAAAATCATTGAAGGGTCTTCTTCAATGCTCTTTAAAATGATTCAACAAGAGTTTAACACTGATATCATTTCAAAAATAATAGGTCTGCTTGCAAAACCTTTCATGAAAAGAATTTACAAGAGAATAAATTATGAAGAATTTGGCGGAGCACTGCTTTTGGGTATTAAAGGTATTACCGTAATAGCTCACGGCAGAAGTACCGCATATGCTATAAGAAACGCCGTAAGGGTGGCAAAAGAAGCCGTTGAATCGGGCGTTAACAAGAAAATTATGGAAATATATCAATAACAACATTCCATTTTAGTGAGGAGAAAAAATGAGTAGTGTACCCATAAGGATAGTGTCTTTAGGAAAAGCGGTGCCAAAAACCGTAATCACAAATGACGACTTAACAAAAATTCTTGACACATCAGACGAGTGGATTACAACAAGAACAGGTATTAAGCAGCGCCACATAGCATCAGGAGATGAAAACTCCCTTACAATAGGTGTTGACGCAGCTCAAGACGCACTCAATAAAGCAAATTTAAAAGGCGAAGACATTGACCTTATAATAGCTGCTACTTCAAACCCATACAATATTTACCCGTCAACTGCATGCTCAATTTCTGAGGCAATTAATGCTAAAAGTGGAACGGTCGCTTTTGATATAACGGCAGCTTGCACAGGTATGATTTATGCCATGGAAATAGCTCGCTCTATGATTTCATCCGGCAAATATAACAGAGCACTTCTTGTTGCAACAGACACGGTATCAAAATTTGTTAACTGGGAAGACAGAAGCAGCTGCGTACTTTTTGGCGACGGCGCAAGCGCTATGATTTTAGAAAAATCTCAAGATGGCGCGGATGATATTATAGCAATTGATATAAATGCTGACGGCAAACAGGGCAGACACATTACAATGCACCTAAACGGTACTAACTGCCCGCTTGTTGAACCCGCTCAAGGTTCAAATGAAAGAGTAATGATGAACGGCAGAGAAGTTTACAAGTTTGTTGTAACAACAATGCCTGAGTCTGTTAATAACTGTATTGAAAACTGCGGTTTAAAACCTGAAGATATTGATTATTTAATACCGCACCAAGCTAACCTCAGAATCATTGACGCACTTCAGCAAAGACTTCAATACACTGATGAAAAAGTAATCACAAACATTGACAAATACGGTAACACTTCAGCTGCATCAGTCGGTATTGCATTAAGTGAAGCAATTGAGGAAGGCAAAGTTAAGACCCCGTCTACTGCTATACTTTGTGCTTTTGGCGCAGGCATGACCTGGGGAACGGTAATAGTTAAGCTCAGAGAAGGAATTTACTAATGAAAAAAATTGCTTTTATATTCCCCGGACAAGGCTCGCAAGCTGCAGGCATGGGGCTTGATTTGTTCAACAATTTTGATGCGGCTAAAAAAGTTTATCTTGAAGCTGATAAAATCTTAAATAAAGAAATTTCAAAAATGTGTTTTGAGGGCCCTGATGAGCTTTTAAAACAGACCATCAACGCTCAAAGTGCTATTGTTACAACATCAATTGCAGCTCTTGAAGCACTAAAAGAAGCTTCAGGAGGTAAAATAGAAGCAGCAATGGCTGCAGGGCACTCGCTTGGCGAGTATTGCGCCATGTATTGTGCAAATGTTATGGACTTAGAAACTACGCTTAGAGCAATTCAGAAAAGGTCAGACCTTATGGACGCTGCCACAAAGCATAAAGTTGGTGCTATGAGTGCAGTTTTAGGTCTTGATGTTGACAAAATAAAAGAATGTTTAAATGAAGTTCAAGACCTTGGCGTTGCGCAGATTGCAAACTACAATGACCCGACTCAAACCGTTATAACAGGTGAAGAAGAAGCTATTAAAAAAGCAAATGAACTTATTAAAGAAAAAGGCGCAAGAAAAGTCATTCCTCTTGCAGTATCGGGCGGTTTCCACAGCGCTCTTATGCAAAGCGCAACAGACGGGTTTGTTGATTTTGTAAAAGATTTAAAATTATCTGACGCAAAAATTCCTGTTGTAACAAATGTAGACGCTAAAATTACAACAGAAGCTCAAGATTTTAGAGAAAAAATGCCAAAACAAATCTCTTCAAGCGTTTATTGGGTTCAAACAATTGAACTTATGCTAAAAGAAGGTGTTGATACATTTATTGAACTTGGTAACGGTAAGGTGCTTGCAGGCCTAAATCGCAAAATGTGCCCGCCTGAAGTTAAAACATACAACGTATTTGACTCACAATCACTAAACGATACGGTAAACGGCATTTTAAATTTAGTATAGGAGAAGAAAATGGAAGATAAAAAAGTAGCACTTGTTACAGGCGGTTCAAGAGGTATAGGCAAGGCTTGCGCGCTGGAGCTTGCAAAAGCCGGTTGTGATGTAATTATTAACTACGCAGGAAATGAAGAAGCAGCGAGTAAAACCGTTGAAGAACTTAAAGCACTCGGTTCAAACGCCAAAGCTATGAAATTTGATGTTTCAAATCCTGAGCTTGTTGAAGAAGCAATAAAAAATATCATGGATGAATACAAAAGAATTGACGTTCTTGTAAATAACGCAGGCATTACTCGTGACGGTTTATTTATGAGAATGAGCGCTCAAAACTGGCTTGATGTAATAAACACAAACCTTAATAGTGCATATTATGTTTCAAACCCCGTTGCAAAAATAATGATTAAGCAACGCTCAGGTGCTATTGTTAATATGGCAAGTATTTCGGGTATCTACGGTAACGCAGGGCAAGCGAATTACTCAACTGCTAAAGCAGGTCTTATCGGCATGACAAAAGCACTTGCAAAAGAACTTGCTTCAAGAAACATTAGAGTAAACGCAGTTGCCCCCGGTTTTATTCAAACTGATATGACAAAAGACTTGCCTCAGGAGCAAATCGTCGAGAGAATTCCTCTTAAGAGGCTTGGCGAGCCTGAAGATATTGCAAAGACCGTTAAGTTCTTAGCGCTTGATGCAACATACATTACAGGACAAGTAATAGGAGTTGACGGCGGTCTTGTTATTTAATTTTAAAAAAATTATAACTTTTATATGCGCAGCTATTGTATTAACAAACGGCTGCGCATACTCATACAATAGCGGTTTTAGCGATGATTTCTTTAATATTTTAAAGAAAAAAGAAAAGCCGACGCAAAAAATGCTTGAGGCAAAAGAGGAATTAAAAAGAAGAAAAATCCCCGCAAGTGTTGATTCTTTTATCAAATATGTCAAAAAAAATGACACAGAGGTAATGCAGATATTTACAGACGCAGGGTTTAACGTAAATACGGACTTTTTCACGGATTACCCCATATACTATGCGGCAAAAGGTCAAAAATACGAGGCCGTTAAGTTTTTGCTTGAACACGGTGCAGACCCGAATCTTGGTTTTAATACACCCTTAATTGAAGCCATAAATAAGAAAAACGCACCTATAGCAAAGCTTTTGATGGATTATGGAGCCAAGGTAAATGAGGAAGATTTTGTAAGCGGCAGAACACTACTGTACACGGCACTTAAAAAAGGTCAGCATGAAATAGCACGCGAGCTTATCAAGCACGGTGCAAAAGTTGACACGGGTTCAAAGTTCATTATCGAAGAAAAAAACCTCTACGATACACTTGAGCTTGATAAATCAAGCTTTTATTAGAACTGTTTTAAAAACCTTTCATCGTTGTTAAAGAAAAGTCTTATGTCATCTATGGCATATTTTAGCATGGCAAGTCTTTCAACACCCATGCCAAAAGCAAAGCCACTGTATACATCAGGGTCAATACCGACATCTCTTAAGACATTAGGGTCTACCATGCCTGAACCCAGTATCTCAAGCCAGCCTGTACCTGAACACGTTGAGCAGCCTTTACCATGGCAAACTATACACTGTACGTCAATTTCAGCTGATGGCTCAGTAAATGGGAAAAAGCTGTTACGAAATCTTGTAGGACGAGCAGAGCCAAAGTATAGTCTTATAAACTCGTTTAAAACACCCTTTAAGTGAGCAAAAGTCACACCCTTATCCACATAAAGCCCTTCTACTTGGTGGAAAAAGTTATTTTTTCTTGCGCTGACAGATTCATTTCTGTATACTCTTCCGGGGGAAACTATTTTAACGGGAGGGTGAGAGCTTAGCATTTGCCTTACCTGAGCGTTAGATGTATGACTTCTCAGAACAACATTTGGTGCGGCATGACAATAGTATGTGTCTTGAACATCGCGTGCGGGGTGCTCTTTTGGAACATTTAGCAGGTCAAAATTGTACTTTTCAACTTCAACCTCGGGTGATAATTTATTTTCAATAAGCGAAAAACCAAGATGCTCAAAAATCTCCACTATTTCATTAATTGTAGCAGTTATAGGGTGAACCTTGCCTCTTGGATTAAACGTACCGTCAAGCGTTACATCAATTTTTTCGCTTGCAAGTTTTTTATTTAATTCTTCTTTATAAAATTCATCATATTTTAGCTGAATTTTCTCTTCCAGTAATTTAGAAACTTCATTTGTCAAAGCGCCGATTTTAGGCCTTAGTGCAACATCTAAGTCCTTTAGACCTTTTTTAAGGTTATTTAGCTCGGATGAGCGAGAAAGGTATTTATTTTTAACCTCTTCAAGTTCTTTTGACGATGAGGCTTTTTCAATTTCACTTAATGCAGATTCTTTAATTTGTAATATTTTTTGTTCCATAGCTTACTCCCAAATCAATAATACCAAAAACAAACTTTGTGGTAAAATTTTTCTATGATATTTGTATTTTATATAACCCTGTTTTTATTTATTTTTGCCCACGGATTGTATTTTAACGGCATAGACAACGACTTTTTTGCAAGACTGATTGTAGGGAAAACATTCTTTCAAACAGGAGGCCTTCTTGAGTGGGATTTTTTATCCTACACTCCGACTCACAGATTTGTTGACCACGAGTGGGGCTCGAGTCTTGTTTTTTACTTTCTGCAGTCGCACTTTGGCGATATGGGGCTTTTAATATTTAAAGCGATAATATACTTTTTTGCATTTTTCTTTATTACAAAAATCATTCTTCTTCACAACAAAGAAGAAAAAATGCACTTTCTGCCTTTTTGGTTTTTGATAAATATTATCCCCGCCATACTTTTTACAACACTTAGATGTCAGTGCTTTACGTTTTTCTTTTTTACCCTGTGGCTTTACACCCTTGAGCGAGCGAGAGTGCAAAACGAAACAAGGCTCCTGTGGATACTGCCGGCTACAATGATAGTCTGGGCAAATATGCATGGGGGATGTGTTGCGGGTTTTGGACTAATTTTCTTATACATTTTAGGCGAATTTTTAAACAAAAAACCTTTTAAAAAATATATAATAACTCTCTTCTTGTGTCTTGCGGTTTTATTTATAAACCCCTACGGGCTTGAATACCTTAAGTTTTTATTTGGTGCAATAACACTTAACAGAGAATTTATAACCGAATGGCAGCCGACACTCAGTGTGCTGGGCATAAAATATCACTTTAAATTTATTTTATTTTTGATATTTTTCTTATTCTTGTTTTTGGCATATGTAATAAAATTCAAACCTGATTTTAAAAAGACAGATAAAACAAAAGCCTTAATTCTTTTTGTCACGTTTTTAATGGCACTAAAATCAATAAGGCTGCAGCCGTTTTTTATCTTTAGTATTGGAGCATTTTGCTATAGCGATTTTTATAAATTATTTTCTAAAAAATTGCCTGCAAGAACTGACAATCTAAAGGAAATATTTTTCCTTGTGCTAATTAGCTTTTTTACCCTAAATACTATAGCTTTCAGAGGGTTAAAATGCGTTATGTGGGATTATCCCATAATGGAGATAGATTTTCTAAAGGCTAATAAAATCCAAGGAAATCTGCTGTGTGAATTTCATGACGGTAGTTATGCAGCATATAAACTCTACCCCGATAATTTAATATTTATGGATGGAAAATATGAAGAAGTCTACCCAAATGAGCTGATTTATATGCTAAAAGACATTAATCTTGCAAACAAAGGTTTTAGAGAGAAAATAAATAAGTATAAAACAGATATAATCGTAGTAACAAAAAGCTATAAAATCTTTGAAGAACTGAAAAAAGACAAAGACTTTGCACTTTTGATAAACAGTCCAAAATACGCACTGTTTTTAAGAAAAGAACTGATAAGAAAAGATTTTAAAACACCGAGCGGCAGCGCAAAATACTACACTGATACAAAATTTGACACAAATATAAACTGGAGTTTAAAAAATGAAAATTAAAAATATTATACTTTTTGGTTTTATTGTTTTAACAATGCAATCAAGTTTTGCGACACAAACTACCATGCAAAAGGTTCAAAGAGGGGCCGATATTTATTTCAAGATTACAGACAGGCTTGAACTCAGCTTAAATCAACAAAGAAAAGCTTTTGGTATAAAACTTGAAGAGACTATGAATCTTGTACCTTTGTTAAATGAAATTAAACTAAATGAAGAAAAACTTGCCGCACTTATGCAAGATTCAAAAAAAGACAATGAAGAGGAAATAAAAGCTCTATACAATACGATTGAGCTTCAAAAGGCAGTTGCAAGCCAAAAGAAACGCTACTACATTTCAAGGTATAGAGGAATTTTAACACAAGAGCAAAATCAAAAACTGGATGAACTTATTTTTGATATTGCAAACGGTTATTTAAAATTGTAAACAAAAACCGCCCTATTAAAGGCGGTTTTTAAAATTTAAAATATAGCTTAGACAGCTTTTTTTGCAGTTTCTACAAGAACAGCAAAAGCCTCAGGCTCATTTACCGCAAGTTCTGCAAGCATTTTTCTGTTTACTTGGATATTAGCTTTTTTGAGCAAGTTCATAAATTTAGAATAGCTTAAATCCATAGAGCGAACTGCAGCGTTGATACGTACAATCCAAAGCGAGCGCATGTTTCTCTTGAGAACACGTCTGTCTCTGTATTGGTATTTAAGAGCTTTCATTACTGCACAGTTTGCAACTTTAAAAATTCTTGAACGTGCACCAATAAAGCCTTTAGCTAATTTTAATATTTTTTTGTGTCTTTTTCTAAGAACGTTTCCGCGTTTAACTCTCATTTTTCACCTTCCTTATCTTGAGTACTTCATGTAGGGTAACTCTTTTGAAATCAAAGCAACATTACCTTCAAAAACTTCTACCATTCCTGACAGGCGTTTTTTTCTGGCAGTGCTTTTGTGTGCAAGAAGGTGACCTTTTCCTGCTTGACGTCTTAAGATTTTGCCCGATGCAGTAACTTTATATCTCTTTGCTGCAGAGCGGTGTGTTTTCATTTTAGGCATTTTTTACTCCATTTCTTGTTAATGTGTAATATTGCTTTTGCGCTATACCTAAAAAGCGCTTCAAGACATTATGAATTTTAAAACAAATAAAATTATTTTGCAAACAAAAACCCGCTGCTCTTAACAAAAAGCAACGGGGTTTTGAAAAATTTTAAATTTCTACTTATCAGCTTGATACATAGTCTTTTGTGCAACACCGCCGTAAGGTAGTGCACTTGTATCCGTAATCATAATTGCAAGAAAGTCGATTGTATTAGCGTCTGTAGATTTAGGATATCCGGAAGTAATTTTTGTTCTTTCTGTCCTGCTTATAGGCCCTCTGTCGCCGTTAACGTCAACCGCTATAATGCAAGGGTCATCAGCAGTACAGTCACCTGCTGCTGAAGTAGGAACTTCAAATCTAAAACCGTCAGCTGTATAGAAAGCCTTGTTTGTACCTGCTGTAACGTCAGATTGAATAACATTCATTCTTCTCATAAGATACTCAACCAAATCAGCGTTACTTGAGATATCTTCAGGAGATTCATTATCCATAGCTAAATTCATTGTTAAGGCTTGGTTTAATACTGAAATAGCTTTTTTGTAACCGGTTTTAAATTCCTGCTGGTTAGTTCTTACGATAACACCTGGAATTGTCATAGCTGCAACTACACCAATAATAGCCAGTGTAATTAGCACCTCTGCAAGGGTAAATGCTGAACTTTTCTTCATCTGTGTAAACCTTTCTGTTATATTTTTCTATCCTTATTTCCGTTTTTCTTTATTATATTGTATTTTTTAATTTAAGTCTACAAGTTTAATAAAACATTACCACAAAAATATGATAAGATAACAGAAGTTAACAATATGAGAGGTAAAAATGGAAAATTTTGAATTCAGATGCCCGACAAAAATTATCTTTGGAGCAGACACTATACAAAAGCTAAAAGACGAAATACCACATGACAAAAAAATACTAATCACATACGGTGGCGGCTCTGTTAGAAAAAACGGAGTACTAAAGCAAGTAAAAGAAGCGCTTGAGGGGTTTAACTACAATGAATTTGGCGGGATTGAACCAAACCCTAAATTTGAAACACTTATGGAAGCAGTAAAAATGGTAAAAGATGGAGATTACAACTTCCTGCTTGCTGTTGGCGGAGGTTCGGTTTTAGACGGCACAAAATTTATCGCAGCTGCTTCAAAATTTGAGGGCGACTCTTGGGATATTTTAACAAAAGGGGCCCAAATTAATGACGCACTTGAGCTTGCAGATGTTATAACACTTCCTGCTACAGGCTCCGAGATGAACTGCGGGGCTGTTATTTCAAGACTTTCTACAAAAGAAAAATTTGCCTTTATGTCAGAGAAAGTCTATCCGAAATTTTCTATAATTGACCCGAAAGTTACTTTTACTTTGCCTGAAAAACAAACCGTAAACGGCATAGTAGACACTTTTGTCCATGTTATGGAACAATACGCCACATATGATGTAAATACTCCTCTTCAAGACCAGTGGGCACTCGGTATTATAAAAACTCTTATCGAAGAAGGGCCAAAAGTCCTAAAAGAGCCCGAAAATTATCAGGCAAGGGCAAATATATTCTGGTGTGCAACCTGCGGGCTTAACTACTGGATAAGCTTAGGCGCTGTTCAAGACTGGTCAACACATATGATAGGACACGAACTAACCGCACTATACGGGCTTGACCACGGCGAAACCCTTGCAATAATTATGCCAAGCCTGTGGCATGTTATGAAAAAAGACAAAATGGACAAACTTGCTAAAATGGCAATTGAAGTCTATGGAGCTAATGAATTTTTACCAAAGAGTCTGCTTGCAGATATTACAATTAAAAGAACAGAAAAATTCTTCCACAAAATCGGCAGAAAAACAAAACTCAAAGAATACGGCATTAATCCAAAAGAGGCAGCAGCCGAAATTAAAAAACGATTTACCAAAAGAGGTACTGTTCTTGGCGAAAGAGCAAATATCACACCTGAAGTTGCCTATGAAATAGTCCTTAACGCTTAGAAATTACACCTTAGATAATCAAAAACTTTAACAATGCACCCTAAAAGCTCTTGGGGTGCTTTGTTTTCATTCACCTCTAAAGTTATCGTGGGAATATTCCTCTCAATCCCGCAATAAGTACCAAAACTCCCGGCGGTCGGATAACCAATATCAGCTTGCACAGGGTATCCTGTAATTTTGGATATTTCTTGAGCAAGCTCAAGTGCGGGCCCGTCATAGTTTACTATTTTATATGGCGCATGCAAAGTCAATATTGCATCAAACTTGTTTTTCTCAATTAAATCTACAAGAAACCTTGTTTCCTCTTCGCTTGCGGGTCTTGCACCGCCAAAGTAATCATCCTTTTGAGTTTGACACCAGTTTTTTGTAGGGAAATTTCTGTTTAAATCTACCCCGTTTTTATTAACTCTTTTATTGTTTGAATTAAGACGAGGGATAAAAAAGAGAGCATTTTTAGAATTTAGATAATCTTTTTTTAAATATTCATTTATAAAAAACTCACCCTGCGGCTCATCTCCATGAAAAACTCCGACTATAAGAATTTTCTTTAAGCCGGAGTTATTTATGATTTTTAAATCTATTGTCAAAGCAAAACCCTTAGTTTATGCGCTGAAACATATAACCAATACCGCGAGCAGTCAAGATAAGCTCAGGGTTAGCAGGGTCAGCTTCAAGTTTTGAACGTAAACGTGAAATGTGAACATCAACAACACGCGTGTCTATACGATGGTCCGGAGGATAAGCCCAAACATGCTGCAGGATTTCATTTCTTGAATAAGCTTGTCCTGAGTTATTAACAAGAAGTTCAAGAAGAGAAAACTCCATGCCTGTAAGGCGGATTCTCTCGTTTTTACGATAAACCTGACGACGTGCAGTGTCAATTTTGATTTGACCTGTTGTAATAACATTTTTAGCAGTTTTACCTGTAGGTGCTGCAACTTCTTTTGTTGTAGTTCTTCTTAAAACCGCTTTAACACGAGCTTCAAGTTCTTTGGGGCTAAAGGGTTTAATAACATAATCATCAGCACCAAGTTCAAGTCCTGTTATTCTTTCTGAAACATCACCAAGAGCCGTTAATATGATAATCGGCACATCTGATGTACGTCTTATTTCTCTTGTAACACCATAACCGTCCATCTTTGGCATCATAACATCCAAAATTACAAGGTCCGGTGCGGTTTTATTATAAACTTCAACTGCCTCTTCTCCGTCTTCCGCTGTAACTACATCGTATCCAACCATTTTAAGACGGGTTTCAAGAATTCTTCTGATACTAGCTTCATCATCCACTACAAGGACTCTTTGTTTTGAGTCGCCGCTTTCGTTTTGGATTTCTTCGGTCATTTGTCGGTGTCCTTTTCTTCCTTATTGCTAAAATCTTAACTTATATTTTATTACAAAATATTTATTTTCTTAAACATATATTAACATACAATATTCTTTTTTAAAAGAAAAATATTTTAAAAAAATAAATGCCGGCTTTTTAGGGCCGGCTTGTCAATTGGTTTAAGATTAAAGTTTAGGAAGTTAAGATAATTTTATTGCGTCATTTTCTATATTTTGACCTTCTTGTTCGCTTACTGATTGATATTCAGCTTCAATTGCTTTGATTTGAGTTTCAAGAGTCAATTTCTCTTGTTCAAGGTCTTGTTCCTGACGGTTTAACTCTTGAGCATATTGGTCGGCATATGCCTTTAGCTCTTCTTGATAAATGTTGTTAAATATCAAATACGGTTGGACTTGACCGTTTTGTATATAACCTGTCATTGAGTTAGGGTCAAGCGAGTATTGATATTGACCGCCTGTTGCTTGGTTAACGGCTTGCATTTGTTGAAGGTAGGCATTAGTTTTGATTTGAGCAGACTGATAGGCAATATTTGATGATTGACCAAGGAAGTTCAACTGTGTACCAAATACCGAAGATGGTGCACCTGATGCCTCCTGATAAGTAATTTTACCGTCAGCAACCGCTGCCGCTAATTCCTGTGTATCCATTAATTTTTGGCTGATTTGTATCAACCTGTTTTGATAAGCACTAAGTTTTTGCTTGAGCTGCATTTTCCTTAGTGATAAGAACACCCAAGACATGCTCTGCCTCCTAACCTTTAATCTTTAACCTTTTAGTAATATCTAAAACTAACCTTACATTCTAATAAAGTATTTTTGTTTTAAATTATTGCTCAAAAAGAAAGATTTTGTTTACAAAAGTTAACAAAATGGCAAAAGCTAGTATTTAGCACAAATTCTAGCCTCATGAGCATAGTATTCTATCTCATCATTTAAAGGCAATAGGGGAATTTTACATTTGTATTTCGTATCAAGCGCCAGCTGTAACAAATAATCACAAAAATGAGGATTTTTAGGCAAAAGCGGCCCATGCAGATATGTACCGAATACATTTTTATACCTTGCACCCTCTGTTTTATCCAAACCGTTATTACCGTTACCTGTTTTTATTTTAAACAAAGGTTCGGCTTCTTCACCCAAGTGCGTTTGTCCGCTATGATTTTCAAACCCCACAATAGTTCTTATGGGTAGAAAATCGCAAATTGCGGTGACATTGCCTATAAACCTTTTGTTGCCCGCGCAAGTGTGAATATCAAGAAGAGAGATTCCTCTTAATTTTTGGTTATCCGAAGTTAAATAATACTTCCCAAAAAGCTGATATGAACCGCAAATAGCAAGCATGGGCTTATCCATCTGTGCTGCTCTCATCAGCTCAACTCCGTTTTTAATTAACTCGTTAGCTGCTAAAACCTGCTGATTATCCTGCCCTCCGCCGGCAAAAAATAAATCATAATCATCAGCATTTATATTATCGCCTGATTTAATTTTAACTACCTCAACCTCAATATCTCGCCACTTGGCTCGATTAGAAAGTGCCAAAACATTGCCCATATCTCCATAGATATTAAGCAAATCAGGGTACAGATGAGCTATTTTTAATTTAAGAGGAGCTGTTTGCATCTTTCAACCGCCTCATCAGGAGTAAGTTTCTCCACTTCGCCTGTTTTTCTGTGTTTAAATTCTACAAGACCTTCTTTAATTGTTTTACCCACGGTAATTCTATATGGGAAGCCTATAAGTTCAGAGTCTTTGAATTTTACGCCCGCTCTGTCCGCTCTGTCATCAAGAACAGTTTCAACACCCAAACTATTAAGAGTATCATAAAGTTTCAGCGCAACATCCATTTGCTCACTGTCATCCGCATTAACAGGAACTATATCCACATGGTACGGTGCAATTTCTTTTGGCCAAACTATACCAAAGTCGTCATGGTATTTTTCAATAGCAGCAGCAGCCGTACGGGTGATACCTATACCGTAGCAGCCCATAATAAAGGGTTTATCTTCACCTTTTTCATCGGTATAAGTTGCACCCATGGGTTTTGAATATTTTGTACCAAGCTGGAATATATTACCCACCTCAATACCTCTTGTAATTTTTAAGGGCGAGCCGCAGCAGGGGCAATATTCACCCTCTTTTACAAGAGAAACGTCACAGAAGTCGTTTTCTTCTTTGTAATTGTACCCGACAATGTGTTTGTGAGGTTTGTTTGCGCCGAGTACAAAGTTTTTCATGCCTTTTGCGGAATTATCAAATATAACTTTTACTTTATTTCTGTCAACATTTAAGTAGCTCAAGTACCCGACCTCGCAGCCAAGATATTCAAGTGCTTCTTCATTTGTTGCACTTCTTATCTCTAAAGCATTAACCGTATTTAAAAGTTTTGTTTCTTCAACTTCCTTGTCACCTCTTATCATAACAAGCACGGGTTTTGAATCGGCAATATACAAAACGGCTTTTAAAATGCAATTGGGTTCAATCTTTAAGAATTTTGCAAGTTCATCAATTGTTTTAACATTTGGTGTATCAAGAATTTTTTCTTCACTATAACCAAATTCGGCTCCATCTGTGAACTCTTTTTGAAGTTTAGATACGGCATGGTTAGAATTTGCCGCATAGTCGCAGTTTTCACAGTAGAAAACATCATCTTCACCTGATTGGGTAGAAGTTAAAACCATAAACTCATGGCTTACGTTTCCGCCTATAGCACCTGAATCAGACTGCACCATTTTTGTTTCAAGACCGCATCTTTTAAAAATCCTTGTATAAGCGCGCGCCATATTTTCATATTCTTCTTCAAGAGATTCTTGAGAGGAGTGAAAACTGTAGGCGTCTTTCATTATAAACTCGCGCCCTCTTAAAAGACCAAATCTGGGGCGGATTTCGTCTCTGAATTTTGTTTGAATATGATATAAATTAACAGGCAGCTGCTTGTAGGAGGAGAGTATGCCTGAGGCAACCGATGTAACAACTTCTTCATGGGTCGGCGCAAGGCACATTTGATTACCATGCCTGTCATTCAGCCTTGCAAGCTCCTTACCGTACACTTCCCATCTGCCTGATTTTAACCATAATTCCGCAGGCTGCACAAAAGGCATTAAAAGCTCTTGAGCACCGGCAGCGTTCATTTCTTCTCGAACAATTTTATTTATCTTTGTCAAAACTCTCTGCATAAGGGGTAAGTAACTATAGATACCGGATGTAAGTTTTTTTATGTATCCTGCTCTTACAAGTAATTTATGGCTTATTGCTTCAGCGTCGTTAGGAAATTCCCTTAAAGTCTGAACAAAGAGTTTTGACATTTTCATAATAATTAATAGCCTCCAAGGTATTAAATGGTGTATATGTGCAAATAATAATTTTTGCTATAAACAATTATAGCAACAAAGTAAAAAAGCGCAAAAATAAAGTTTTTTAACAAAAAACTTTAAGCGCGTTGCCATAACCAGAAGTTTTAGATTATTATTATTCAAGGAGTTGTGTTTATGGAAAAATTTGCAAATGCGGTTTTCTTTCTTTTAACCTTTTTAGCTTTCGCATCGTCCGTTTTTATTCTTGTTTCAAAAGAAGCAAGAGTGTATCTTGCAAGTGCAATTATAGCTTTTATAAGTATTGGCGGATTGTATTTGCTTTTAAAGTCACCCATTATTTTTGTGGCGCAGATTGTGTTTTTTGCTCTTGGAATAGGTTTAATTATCCTATGGGGAGGCTTTGACTTTAAAACAGAAAAAACAACAAAAACCGCAGCAAATCTGAAAACACTTTTTACACCTGCGCTTTTGTGCTTTTTTGCGCTGCTTGTTTCCCCTTTTCTGGCTAAGCAAATGAACATGCAAAAAATAAATAACTTCTACAGTGATGAAATAATTCCAAATTTAGTTTCTTTTGTTGATATAAACATCTTAATTTTATCTGTTCTTGTACTTGCACTGTTAAGCGGTTTTTACACAATAGCTTTCTGGAGAAAAAAATGAGCGCACTTTGCCTAAAGGTTTTAATTGCAGCAATAATACTTTTTTGTATGGGGATATTTATATGCGCCATAAGCAAAAATATCTTAAAGATATTTTTGGGCGTAATTTTAATGTATAATTCATCAATTTTAGCGCTAAGCGTAAATCAAAGCAGGATAAACGAGGCTATGGCGCTTGTTTTGTGTGTATTTGCTCCGATTGTTTACTTTATCGGGACATTTATAATTATTAAAATTTATAAGAAATTCAACACTCTTGATATGGATAAAATTGAGCAGGCAGCGAAAGGGGAAAGATGATAGACATTGTAAGCCTTGTTTATCTTATGGTATGCACTCCGCTTATATGTGCGGTTTTGTTATTAATTTTTAAACTTATTTTCAAAAACATACCTGATTACATAAATTTTGCAGCGAGTACTTTTCTTTCGCTTTGTTCGCTATCTTCATCGGTGCTGCTTTTTGAATATGTAATAACATATCAAGGTTACACTCTTGAGAGCAATTACCCTATTTGTGTAATACAAAATATTCCCCTGTATTTTGGAATATATGCGGATAATCTGACTTCTCTTTTTGCACTTCTTGTCGGCGGATTTTTCCTTGTTGCAAATATTTTTTCATACAAATATCTTCGTCAAAACAGGCAGGGGTTTGCAAGGTTTTACATATATTTAAATCTGCTGCAGTTTTTCTCGTTTTGTTTCTTTTTAAGCTCAAATCTTATACAAAGTGTTGTGTTTATGATGGCAACAAGTCTTGCCTGTTATCTTTTTGCAAATTTTTATTTTCAAAAACCGCACGCTCAAAACAGTTCAAAAAAACTGTTTATGGCTGATTTAACGGGAGATTTTATACTAATAAGCGCATCTGTTGCTTTTTTGTTTTTCTCAACTCTTGTGCCCGATACGGCAAATATGCCAACTCTTGGTTTTAACAATATAAACTCGCTGGGGTTGTATTCTTTTGCAAGCCTTAACCCTTTTATGTTTGCTTTTATTTGTGTTCTGTTTGTAATAGGTGCAATTATTAAAAGCTCACAGTTTCCTTTTATGTCCAAAATAACTCTGTGTGCAGACGCTCCAAACCCCGCGTTTTCAGTCATTTTAAGTCCTGTTGTGCTTGCTCAGGGAGTATTTTTGCTCTACAGGCTCTACCCTCTTTTAAACCTTGCCGAGGGAACTTTTGAAATAGTTAAAATAATTGGAATAATAACGGCAATACTTGCTTGTGCCATAGCTCTCAGAGAAAACAGTCTAAAGCAATTTTGCTCTTGGATGACAATTTCTCAAGTTGGTATTGTAATGTGCACGCTTGGCTTTAAAATGTATGAAACAAGTGTTTTTTACCTGATATGTTCAGGGCTTGCAACAACACTTATTTGCTATAGTCTTGATTGTGTGAGCTACTGTAGCGGCTCACAAGAAAACATAAGATTTCTTGGCGGCTTAAGAGAAAAATCTCCCTTTTTGGCAGTCAGCTACATTTTAGGTGCACTGTCTTTAAGCGGACTGCTCTTTAGCGGTTTTTATCCGAAAACAGAACTTATAAACAATCTTGCAGTTGAAAAATCCTCCATATACGCTTCATTATTTCTTATAATCCTGCTTATGAGCACATTTTACCTCTTTAGGGTTTACTTTAGAGTTTTTGAGGGTGGCTACAGGGGAAGCTATGAAGTTCAAAAAACAAGCAAATTGATGAAATTTGCAATTTTGCTTTTATGTATTCCCGTGGTATTTTTTGGGCTTATTTTTGCTAAGTATTCAGGGGCGTTTTTATCTTTTTCAAGCCTGAATAAAGTATCAACACCGGACTTTTTTGTGAATGTTTTTGCCTTTATTGCAAGTATATTTGGCTATTATCTGGCTTATAACATATATTTTACAAAAAGAATCAATTCGCTTCGCGTTCGTTTTTTAAGAAGAATTGCCACAGAGCACTTTTGGTGCGATTATTTTATAGATTTTCTTTTTGAAAAATTACCTCTTTTTGTTGCAAAAATACTTTTATTTTTTGAAAAATATTTAATAGGAATTTTATACACTCTTGTTAAATTAAAAATAAAAATAATTTCATTTGTAAAAGAAAAACTTGAGACAAATAATATAAACTCAGAATTTTTTACACTTGTGCTATGGATGTTTTTGATAGCATTAATATTTGTAATTTTGTATTTTAAAACGGGGGTAATAAATTAATGGGAGAAATTTTAAATATATTTATCTTGGCAATTTTACCTCTTTTGGCGGGAATTCTTATATTTGTAGGATTTTTTAGAAACAACACCATAGTAATAAGAAGATTTGCAAAGTATTTCAACATAGCTTATCTTGTCTATGCTTTAGGGTTTTTAATTAACTACAATACAAACTCCGAGCTTCAATATGTTGTAAATTTAAAAAACTACAACATACTATTTGGTTTCGATGTGCTGGGCATGATTTTATCAACCCTTGTGATATTTATTGTAACAATATGTATGATAGTTGCCAAAAGCACTCTTATAAATAAACAAAAATTATTTTATTCATTTGCACTGTTTTTTGAGGCATCGGCAGTCTTGTTGTTTTGTGTACAAAACCTGTATCTGTTTTGTTTGGCGTTATTTTTTGAAATATTCTGCGCCTACATTTTAATATCAAATTTTGCATTGCCAAAAGGTAAAATTACGGCTGACAGATATGCTATTTTAAACTTTTCCTGCTCCCTTGCCTCTATGGGGGCTATGACTCTAATAAGCGCGGTGCTTATAAAAAATTCTATCTACCCGAACATCCAAAATCTTGTACAGGTAAGCTCTGAGCTTTCTTCCGTTGTGCAGTTTTTAGCATTTTTTGCCATAGCTCTTTTGGTTTTCGCCAAATTGCCGATTTTTCCTTTTCACAAGATATTGCAAGGTACGATAGAAGGGCTTTGTGCACCTTTGTGCTTTGTATTTTTAACAGAATTTATTTTAGGATTTTTTATCTTTATTAAGTTTAATATGTACGCCCTAAACTACGTCTTTGGACTGATTGCCCCTTATCTTGCAATTGTTGCAATGGTTAATGTCATATATTTTGCTTTCCTTGCAATAGGTTCAAAAGACATAAAAAAATCTTTTGCATATTTTTGCTTTTCTCAAATGTTGTTAAGTATTCCCTCTCTTGCATCAATTAACATTGACGGGGTGTGCGGAGCAATATATCAAATAATTTCTCAAAGCCTTATACTTTTAGGACTGTTCCTGTGTTATTGCTTTGTAGTACAAATCTTTAAAACAACAAAACTCCCCTTTATGGGAGGGCTTGCAAGTTATGCTCCAAAACTTGCCGCACTTACTTTTGTACTCACTCTTGCCGGTGCAAACCTGCCGCTTACTTGCGGTTTTGTCAGCAGGTTTCTTTGCATTTTAGGCGGTTTTTCAACAGAAGTTTATACGCAAAATACAATCTGGATGTGCACTTTATTTATAATACCCGTATTTATCTTAGGAATGATTTATGTGATAAAAACATTCCAGAATATATTTTTTGGCGCAGGAGAATGCAGCGCATCTAAAGCCTCAGACCTTTTGAGGCACAGGTGGATAGCGCTTTTAATCGTTGGGTCGTTAATAATTATACTCGGGGTATTTCCTTATTATTTAGGGGAAATTCTAAGCAGATACGCCGATATGATTGTTTCAATGTTTTCGTTTTAAGGAGTAGAGATGTTTGACAATTTTATAATTACACAAAATATAATTTATCCTCTGGTTGCTTTTATTGTGCTTTTTTTAGGAGCAATTGCAAATTTTGCTTTTATGGGATTGCTAAACAAGAACTCACAGAAAATCTCAAATATTATCACAATTTTTACCCTATTATCTTCAATTATCCTGCAAACCCCTATGCTGATAGGATTTCTGTCAACAGATAGAGTACACACCATAAGTATTTTAAACGGAAATATTGTTTTTGGAGCACTTGAAACATGTCTTTGTATACTTACTCAAACAGCAATACTTATGGCATTTTTAATATCACTAAAGCATCTCAAAAAGCTTCGCTTTAAACAACATTACTTTAATACTCTTTACCTTTGCGCCGCACTGGGTGCGGATACTTTATTTACGTCAAAAGGGTTTTTGCCTTTTGTTCTTTCACTTGAAGTAATATCAGCCTGCACACTTTTTATAATTCTTGCATTTAAAAACAGAGAAATATTCTACAGTGCGTACAAGCACCTCATTTTCTCGCTTGCTTCAAGCGCACTGATGATAATATCATACGGGATTTTAACTGTATCAGACCCGACAAACAATGTTATTTTAGCCATATTTTCAATACTGTTTTTATCTTCTGTCATATTCAAAGGTGCGTTTGCCTTTGCTTTTACAAAGGACGGACAAGGGTTTTTGAAATATAATTTCCCGTCTTTTGTATTCTTGAATACCGTAGTATTTGTAATTTACTGTAGTGTTTTTACAAAAATATTTGCTGCAATGATACCCATAGCACCCCTTTGTAAGGCATTTTTTATAATTGTTCTTGCTCTAAGCTTGCCTTTTATCGCACTTAAAATACCAAGAGCAAAAACATATAACGATTTTATATTTTCTCTAAATTCACTGAATTTTTGCACAATAACTCTTGGATTTTTTATTGGTACAACTGTTCTAAACAAAGCAACTGTGTTTTTACTGACAAATACTCTAATATCAACCCTTGCACTTTTATGTGCATTTGCAATTTTTGATATAAACAAAAAAGACTCAACTAAACTTACAGACTTTGAGGGCATTTATTACACAAACCCATATTATGCAACATTTTTGAGTATAGCGCTCTTTATAAGCGCAGGGCTAATCCCGTCAGGCGTTTTGGCTGCAAGATATCAAATCTCCCTTGCTCTTTTTCAAACGGGTTTGTGGAGCATTGCAGTAAACATTTTAATGTTTTTATCTTATATAATTCTTGCCTATGCGGTGCTCAAATTTGTAAATATAATCTATAAAAAACCGCACTACAAAAAAGAACCGCAAAAAATAGCACTAAAAAAGAGGACGAATATAAACTATTCAATCCTCTTTATACTTATAATTATTTCAATTTGTTTGTCTTTAGGATTATAGGTCTTCTATTACCGAATTTCTGTTAGTATTAACCTTGACTGTGCTATCGTGCAAGTCAGAAAACCAAGCGTTGTTAAAGTCTATTTCATGTCGACCAAAGAAATTATCCTCTGTTGTAGGGTCGATATAGATTCTTGCCTTAGTATAAAATGCTGCAAGACCGTTTTTTGGTTTATAGTCACTGTAATATCTTACATAGTGCTCATTATCCAAATTACCTTGTCCTTGAGACTGACTTACTGTTCTGTCTATAATTTTTAAAGCTGCTTGAGAGTATCCTGCTTTTTCCAATCTGTCGATATCTGCAGTGTTACCCGCTTCTAAATAAGCATAAGCTCCTTGTGTAAATAGTACAACCGCTAATACTAATATAACTTTTTTCATAATATACCTCATACTACACTATCATTATTATATATTATATTGGCTTTTTGACCAACTATTTAATGTAATTTTTACTTAAAAAAGTTTAACTCGCCAAGCCCCTCTTTGATTACCTTTTCAAATTCATCCAGCAATACATCCTGCGGGACTTTTTTTATAAGCTCACCTTTTTTAAATATATACCCTTCACCAATTGCACCTGCTATGCCAAAATCAGCGTCACGAGCTTCATTTGGCCCGTTAACAGGACACCCCATAGTAGCTATTGTAATTGGTGCATCAAGGTTTTTAAATCTTTCTTCAACTTTTTTTGCTAAGCCTATAAGGTCAATTTTAGTGCGCCCGCAAGTAGGACATGAAACAAAATTTACCCCTCTTTGGCGCATTTTAAGCGCCTTTAGAATATCCCAAGCAGCATAAACCTCCTCAACAGGATTTTCGGTAAGTGACACTCTTATGGTATCACCTATACCCTCGGCCAAAAGCGTTCCTATGCCGATTGAAGATTTTATAAGTCCTCCTCTTAAAGTGCCGGCTTCTGTTACACCAACATGCAAAGGGTATGGAATTAATTCGTTAATTAACCTGTAAGCCTTAATCGTTGTCATCACATCGCTTGATTTTAGCGATACTTTAATAAGATTAAAATCACAATCCTCAAGCATTTTAATATGCGACATGGCACTTTTAACCATTTTTTCTTCAAGCTTCAGTGTTTTATCAGCTTGCAGCTCACGCTCAAGCGAGCCTGCATTTACACCTATTCTTATCGGCGTTTGTGTTTTTTTTGCCACATCAACAACTCTTCTTACATGCTCCATACCGCCTATATTACCGGGGTTAAGCCTTAGAGCATCAACACCTGAGTTCATACACTCAAGCGCAAGACGGTAGTCAAAGTGGATATCAGCCACAATAGGCAGAGGTGATTTGCTTTTTATGTCTTTAATTTTTTGAGCACAATCTTTATTTAAAACCGCAAGGCGCACAATCTCGCACCCTGCCTCTTTTAATTCGTTAATCTGTCTTAAAGTGCCCTCAACATCGTCAGTTTTGGTATTTGTCATAGACTGCACGCTAACAGGAGCACCTGCGCCTATTTTTACATCGCCGATTTTAATTTGAATCTTTTCCATAACATTAATTCCTTTTTTATGTTAAAATCATAGCATGAAAATAGCGGTTATCTCAGACATTCACGCAAACACTCTGGCACTTGATGCGGTGTTGGAGCAAATTGATAAAATCGGTGTTGATAGAGTTTTTTGCCTTGGCGATATTTTAATGGCAGGCTATGACCCAAACGGCACGGCGCAAAAGATTTTAAACATTAAAAACCTTGAAATAATCCAAGGCAACACTGATAAAATGGTTGCGCACTACAGTGAAGAACTTTTTGAAAAAGCAAAAAACAAATTTCCCTGCATGGGCTATGCTCTAAAAGAAGATTTAAAAATAGTTGATAAAAAATATATAGACTTTGTAAAAAATCTGCCCGAGAAAAAATATATTGAAGCAAACAATCTTAAAATCCAGCTTGTGCACGGTTCGCCAAGAGCGCAGGATGAGAATATTTATCCTAATTTAGACTTGGAAAATGTAGAGCAGATTGTTGCAGATTCTGAAGCAGAACTTATTTTGTGCGGACACACTCACATTCCCTGCGGTTATTCTCTAAATTCGGGAAAAACCGTAGTAAACGTAGGCTCTGTAGGACGCTCAATGACAGAAGATAAAATGCCATACTGGGCATTGCTTCAAATCAACGACGATGCTACATTTCAAATTGAGCACAAAAGTACAAAATATGACAACACAAAAGCAAGCAATCTTATAAAAGAAAGAGGCTTTCTGCACAGTGACGAGCTTGCAAGAATGTATCTAAGGGGAGAGTAATCTTATGAATGATGTATACAACCTGCACCAAGCAGCAAACGATGAACTCATAAAAGGCAACGAAGAAAAGGCTATTGAAATCTATACAAAAATCGTAGAACTTGCCCCTGGCGATGAAACTGCTCTTTCTCAGCTAATGGATTTATATCTTGAGCGTGACAAATTTATGTACTATTTAACACGCGCAAATGTAAACATTGTTCAAAATAAATACGAACATGCCATAAACGATGTTAAAAAAGCGCTTAACCTTGAGTCTCAATCAATAGACGCACTAAGAAAACTTGGCCGTTTATATAAAGTTACGGGCAAAAACCTGCGCGCAGTGGATGAATTTTTAAAAATCATTGACATTGACGCCACTCAAAAAGATGCATACATTGAACTCATTGACCTGTATTCAAAAGAAGACAGTCCCGAGAGCGCCATTGGCATAGCAAAAAAAGCTCTTGCACAGTTTAGCAATGACAGTGAATTTAAAAATATTCTTGCTAACCTGTATTTTAAAATGAATGATTACAAAAACGCGCTTGAAGTTGTTGAGGATAATTTTTTAAAGACTAAAATTCTTCTGCAAGATGAACAAAATGACAGAGCAAAAGAGATTTTAGATAAAATTAAAGAAGATAAAAACCTCTACAAAGAACAAAACAAAGAGCAGCTTGCAACATATTATCTGCTTGAGGCACAGTACCACTACAACAAGCAAGAGTTTGAACAGGCGCTGGATTTTGTTGAAAAATACACCGATATCAGCCTGCCAAACGCTCTTTCTTTCCAAATGAAAGCTTTAATTTATGAGGGTATGGAGGATGAATTTAAATCCGCATACAACTGGGGATACTGCTACAAGGTAAGAAAACGCTTTGATGAAGCTATAGTTGAATTTACTCACGCTCATAATGCAAACCCGAATGATAAAAATACCCTAATTGAGCTTGCTAATCTTTATGCAAATAACGGCGAAAAATTTGCCTCAATGGAATATTGGAAAAAAGTTTATGAAATAGATAACGACAAACGTGCAGGGCAGATTTTAGGCGATTTTTACTACGAACAAGGCGATTTAAAACTTGCACAATACTACGGCAAAGTAATTGAAAAAAGCTCGCAAAAAGAAGCAACTTACGAGGATGAAGGGCTTCTTGAGAAGATTATAAGCTTCTTTTCAAAGAAAAAATAACTGTACCAAGCTCCACCTATATAGAGTACCGACATTTTTTAGTTATTAAAATAATAAACAAAAAAGAACTCTCAAATCTGAGAGTTCTTTTTTAAATATAAGATCTGGCAGCAACTTATCTTCCCGGGAGGCTACCCTCCGAGTATTGTCAGCGCGAGTAGTCTTTACGACCGTGTTCGGGATGGGAACGGGTGGAGTCCTACCGCTTGGCCACCAGAAAACCTGATGTCATGCAGCTTTTTCAGCCTGCACGCTGAAAGTTGCACAGATAATATAAAACCGATGTATTTTCCTTAACCAAACGGTTATCAGGAAAAGCCCTCGTCCTATTAGTAACGCTCGGCTGCAAATGTTGCCATTCTTCTACCTGCGTCCTATCAACCTCGTGATCTGCAAGGGGACTTACTGACTTGTGTCAAAAGAGAACTCATCTTACGGTGGGCTTCGTACTTATATGCTTTCAGCACTTATCCGCTTGGAACACAGCTACCGGGCGTTTACCG
>CALUSB010000014.1 GCA_944323335.1 Candidatus Gastranaerophilales bacterium | reverse complement strand
TCCCGCTCCATAAAAGACACTCTTAATCGAGTGTCTTTTATTTTGCTCTCAACTCGGCTACGCCTCTTACGACTCGGCACGCAGTGCCTCGCTGTATACTTATTCCTATGGCTCATAAATTCGCCAAGGACTAAGCTATCCCGCTCCATAAAAGACACTCTTAATCGAGTGTCTTTTATTTTGCTCTCAACTCGGCTACGCCTCTTAAAGTATTTATCTTGTTAATAGTGTCTAAAACTGCTACAATTTCTCTGAGTTCAATGAGGATATTATGAAATACTTTACAGGTTCTTATATAGTTACTGCAATCGGTTTGATTCTAGCTTATCTTTGGGGTGAGCATGTCCATAGCGGCACGGGTTTTGAATGTATTTTTATAGCTTTTGTTTTAAGTGTGCTGGAGGTTAGCTTATCTTTTGATAACGCCGTAGTAAACGCCGCAAGGCTGGAGAAAATGTCGCCAAAATGGCAGCACAGATTTTTAACCTGGGGTATATTAATTGCAGTTTTTGGTATGAGGTTTTTATTCCCGATACTTGTGGTTTCAATATTTGCTAATGTAGGGTTAGTAGAAGTTGCCAAAATGGCTTTAAATGACGCCGATAAGTATGCTCATTATCTGCATATTTCCCACCCGCCAATTATTACTTTTGGCGGTACATTCCTTATGATGCTATTCTTTTCGTACTTTTTTAACAAGGAAAAAGATATTCACTGGATAAAATTTATAGAGGAAAAAATAGCGGATTTTGGCGACTTTAAAGGTATTGGAATAATTTTAACTTTAATTTCTTTGTACACTATGCAAAACTTTTTGCCGTCTGAAATCAGACTTGATGTTGTTATAGCCGGTCTTTGGGGTGTTGTTATTTATCTTTTGATAGATGGTTTAACTCATATGCTTGAAAAAAGAGGACAAAATCTCCCTCAAGCACACTGTAGTAGCGGTCTTGGACTTAAAAGCAGCTGCTTTGCAGGGTTTTTATACTTAGAGTTAATTGATGCATCATTTTCTCTTGATGGTGTTTTGGGCGCTTTTGCACTAAGTAAAGACATTTTAATTATAACAATCGGGCTTTCAATAGGTGCAATGTTTGTCCGCTCACTTACTATTATGCTTGTTGAGAAAAAGACTCTAGCGCAGTATATTTACCTTGAGCATGGCGCGCATTGGGCAATAGGTGCGTTATCTGTCATAATGCTTTTTTCTGCAATAAAAGAAGTGCCTGAGGTTGTAACAGGAGTTTTGGGACTTGCGTTTATTATTGCTGCATTTATTTCTTCTTTAATACACAATAAACGTCAGTCAATGTTATAAATCGGGTATTCTCTTTTTAAAATTCTTACAAGCGACATATCAAGCTTTTCAAAAATGGCGCACTCACTGTTTTGTCCGTTTTGAAGGATTTTGCCGAGCGGATTTACAATCATGGAGTTGCCTATTGAATATAAATAAGGGTTGCTTTTGCCGACAAGATTTGAGGTTATAAAATAAACAAGGCTCTCTGATGCTCTTGCTACATTCAGCGCTCTCCAGCAGTTTATAAAATCATTCATATCTTCTTTATTTGTTGATGTCAGCGTGCACCAAGCGGAGGGCGAGATGATAATCTCTGCACCCATTTTGATTAAATTTTTGTATAAAAGAGGGTACCTTATGTCAAAACACACGCTCATGCCCACTTTTGCAAAGTCAAAATTTACTACCGCAGGAGTGCTGCCTGCCGTAATTTTTTTACCCTCATTCCCTCCAAAGTAGTTATAAAGGTGGATTTTTCTGTATTTACCTACTATTGCCCCTTTTCTGTCAAGCGCGTAGCTTGTGTTATAGAGCTTTCCGTCAATATCCTTTTCGATAATCGTTCCGCAGATTATATTTGTGCCGAATTGTCTTGCAAGTTCACTAAAATAAAGTAATGTTGATGAACTCTTTTCTATTTCGGGCGAATTTACAAAAGCTGAGTCGTCTATTCCCGTTGTAAAAAATTCAGGCATTATAACAAGGTCCAACCCCTCTTTTGAATTATCGGAGATAATTTCTCCTATTTTATTGCAATTATAAAACTTGTCCCCTAATTTTGGGCTATATTGTATGTTTAAAATCTTTGCGTGCGTATTTATATCCATCGTCACCTCATTGTATTTAAAACTATAATACTACATTTTTTTTAAGGAGTATAATTAAATCGTTGAGGAGGAATTATGCAAACTTTTACCGAAGAACTTATTAAAAGAGACTTAAATCATATCTGGCACCCATGCTCTCAGATGATGGATTATGAAGAATTAAAACCGATTATGATAAAAAGAGGCGATGGGGTTAACCTTTATTCCTACGACGGCAAAAAATACATTGATGTTGTGAGTTCTTGGTGGTGCAACCTTTTGGGGCATTGTAACAAAAGAATTAATAATGCAATAAAAGAGCAGCTGGATACGCTTGAGCATGTGATTTTTGCTAATTTTTCTCATATAAAAGCAATAGAGCTTTGCGATGAGCTTGTTAAAGTTTTACCAAAAGGCCTTGAGAAATTTTGTTTTACGGATAACGGTTCATCAGCCATTGAGGCTGCGATGAAAATGAGTTTTCAATATCATCATCAAACAGGCAATCCGCAAAAAACCCGTTTTATGGCACTGTCTGATGCTTATCATGGTGAAACCATAGGGGCTTTATCTATTGGCGGGGTAGATTTATACTCTCAAATTTATAAGCCCGTGCTTTTAGATATTATAAGAATACAAGCCCCCGATTGCTACAGATGTCGCTATGGGCTAAACTGCAAAAACTGTGAGGCTAAATGTATAGAGTTTGCAAAAAAAGATTTTGAAAAATACGGTAATGTTACTTGTGCCCTTGTAATTGAGCCGCTTGTACAGGCTGCAGCAGGTATGAAGATTTATCCTCCGATTTATCTTAAGAAGTTAAGAGAGTTGTGCGATAAGTATAACGTACATCTTATAGCAGATGAAATAGCAACGGGTTACGGCAGAACGGGTAAAATGTTTGCCTGTGACCATGCTGAAATTTCCCCTGATATTATGTGTTTATCAAAAGGTCTGACAGGAGGCTATATGCCAATGGCTCTAGCTGTTACGACAAATAAAATTTACAACGCTTTTTATGCTCCGTATCTTGAGGGCAAGGCTTTTATGCACTCTCATACTTATAGCGGCAACCCTCTGGCTTGTTCTGCGGCTTGCGAAGTTTTAAAGATTTTAAGGGAAGAAAATATCCTTGAAAACGCTGCAGAAAATGCAATTTATTTTAAAAATGTAATTGAGGAAAAATTTTCAAATCATAAAAACGTGGGCGATATTCGCTCAATAGGTTTAATTAATGCAATTGAACTTGTAGCGGATAAAAATACAAAAGCACCTTTGGATTGCAAGAAAAGAACAGGATATCAAATTTATAAAAAAGCTCTTGAAAAAGGCGTGCTCCTAAGGCCGTTAGGGGATATCATATACTTTAATCCGCCTTTAATTATCCAAAAAGAAGACATGGATTATGTAATTAACGCAGCTTACGAGTCCCTTAAGGAAGTCCTTGGTTAGCAAAATATTTCATTTACGCGTTTTTTATGTACCGTCACATTTAGCAGGGAAGTTTTATGCGCATTAATCCGATATTAACAAACTCTTTTTATAATTTTTCTAAAAGCCAAGCACAACAAAAATCGAATGATAATAATATAAAAAAAGACTATAAACTGCCTAATTATGCTCATTATCTGAGTTTTACGGGCGGTTCAAGCTTGAACTTAAAAGAAAGTGTAGCAAATCTTGATGCACTCTCTGATATCAAAGGAGAAAAATTTCCGCCAGAGGTGCACTCTGAAGCACTAGAAACAATAAAAAACGGAAATCCTGAGGGCAAAACTCTTATAGACATTCACAAAAACAGATATTCACTTCTGAATGACTGCTATGACTTAGATGATGCAAAGGCTTTGTTTGACGAGTTTGAGGGTGTTCTCTCAGACGCGCAAATTGACTACATGCCGGATTCTTTTATTGGTAAGGTAAAAAACGGTGAGATAGAAAACTTTAACAAGGACGAGGATTTAGCTTTTCAGCTTTTAAAGTTATATTGGGCGGAAGGTTTTTCACTAAATGACCTAAAGGAATACTCAGGTGTTAATCTTTATCATACGTTAAATAAGTTAAATATCCCGCTTATGGACAGGGATTATGCACATGTGCTGAAGTTCTCGGATAAAGAGTATAACGAGCGCTTGACAAATCAAATGGCTCAAAAGCGCATGGAATCAATGGACAGACGTGTTCAAGAAAGAGACGGCGAACCTGTTTATATCCCGCGCGGGCCTTTAAGCGAATCTCACAGAAAACATATTTCAGAAGGCTTAATAAAGCACTATGCCGAGCATCCGGAAAAACTTGCCATGATGTCTGAAAGGCAGAAAAAATATTTCGAGGACAACCCTGAGCAGGTAATGCTTTTCAGGCAAGCGGTAACATATGCCTGGAATAAGACTCAGGAAGGAAAAAGTCTTAGAAAACATATGGTTAAATTCTTTAAAAAACAAAGAGTTGAACTGGATGAGAATGTATTTATCGCTGATTTTGATAAAATGTCAAAATCACAGCAAGAAGCTCTAAAAAATTTCTGGAAGAAAAATAAATGGGCGGGCGTGCAGTTTTCAAAAGCACTAACAAAAGGCTGGGCTCATGTAAAAAGCGCAAAGGCAAATATAGACAACTTTGTTGACTCCATAAAAAGACCCTTTAATTTTCTTCCGTCAGATTTTATCGATGATGTTAAAAATTGGGCGATATCTCTTAATATCCCTGTTAAAAATATTGACTTTGAAAAAATTAAAAACCTTGAATGTGATGGTGATGCATTAGAGAAGTTTACCACTCTTGCCGATATCTATAAAGAAAAAAATGAAAATACCGCAGATGTTATAACAAGTGCAATTGCAGGTGCTCTAATGTCTGTTAGAAATGAAATCAGAGACGGCAGATTTTCGTCTAAAGTTTCTGACAATAATGATTTTCTTGATGCTGTAGCACTAAATATTGAGGATTTATTTTATCCGGACAGCACTGTCTATAATAAGTTATCTCAAGGAGCAGAAGTGCCCAGATTAGTTTCTTATGAGGAAGTAACACAAAAAATTGATTTTATAATTCAGGTCGCTGCTTTACACAACCAGAAAGAATTTCCTGCTTATTTAGAAAGTAAGATTAATCAGGCTTATAAGATTGTAAGACAAGGAAAATGCCAAAAGGCACAAAATGAACTTATGGAATTTCTTGGTGAAAAGTAAAGAGTGCTCCAAATAGTGTAAATCCTTTAAAAACAAATTGACACCGCGGCGCAGAATATCTTAAAATATTATATATACTCTGTTGCAGTTGCAACATTGTTACTTGGGAGAGAATACTGATGAAGTTAAATTTAACGCGCAAGCAGTGGGGGATAGTAGTATTACTTATTATTATTGTTCCTATTTTATACAATAAGACGGCAGGTTTTATCGGCGGCATGATTCAAAAGCAAGCTATGAAAATGCCAAAAGAAGTTGAGGTGGATAATCCTCATATTGAAGAAGTTAATGTTTCGGCTGAATCCACGGGACGTGTTGAGGCGCAGTATTCTGTTGATGTTATAGCGCGTGTTTCTGGGTTCTTGTTAAAGAAATACTTTAAAGAGGGCGATTTTGTTAAAAAAGGCCAGATGCTTTTTCAAATTGACCCGAGAGAGTTTCAAATCGAAGTTAATAACGCAAGAGCTACCGTTAATCAATATGCTGCACTTCTAAAAAATGCTCAACAGGAGCTAAACAGGGCCAATGCTCTTATAAAAGAGGACTTAATAAGCCGCTCTGATGTTGACCAGAGTCTTGCTACAAGAAACCAAAATAAGGCTCTATATGACGCCGCGCGTCAACAGTTAGAGCTTGCAAAAGTTAATTTGGGTTATACCTCTATAAAATCCCCTATTGACGGCAGGATTGGTAAAGTTAACATTACAGAGGGTAACTATGTAACACCTACATCAGGTTCGCTTGTAAATATTGCAAGTATAAGCCCTGTGTACGTAACTTTTAGCCTCAAGAGTGATGATTTTGTAAAACTGCTAAAGGCAAGTGACAGATTTAAAGATGTTATTGTGCGTGTTCAATTTAATGACGGCAGCTGGTATCCTTATAACGGAAAAATTAACTTTGTTGACAATAAAATCGATAAAGACTCGGGTTCTGTAACTATGAGGGCAAGTTTTGAAAATCCAAAAAGCTGGCTTATGCCGGGAGATTATATGAAAGTTGAACTTGTTGCGCCAAAGAAAGTAAAATTTGTCACTGTTCCTCAGGCATGTACAAAAGGTGACGCTATGAGCGGTTATTATGTCTGGACTGTTAAAGATAACAAAGCGGTTAAAACAAATATCAAGGTATCTGATGATATTAACAATAACTGGGTAGTAGACAGCGGTCTTGAGCTTTCTGATACTGTTGTTGTATCCGGTACACAAAACATTGCAGCAGAAGGGCAAAAGCTAAAAATTATAACAAAAGAAGACACTAAACAAACAGGAAAAAAAGATGAAACAGATATTTGATAAAGACAAACTTTTCTTCTTTATTAGAAAACCGAGATTTGCCCTTGTAATATCTGTTTGTATAGTTATTCTGGGTCTTATTTCCATACTCAGCTTAAAGCAGGAAAGCTATCCTGATGTTACTCCGCCTCAAGTTCGCGTTAGTGCTTCTTATCAGGGTGCAAGTGCCGAGGTTATTGAGTCATCTGTTGCTACCGTTCTTGAAAATAAATTAAACGGTGTTGAAGACTTAACCTATATGACTTCAACCTCTAATGACGGAAGTTATTCTCTTACTTTATATTTTAAGGTGGGTTCCGATAAAAACATTAACCTTATGAATGTTCAAAATAGAATTCAGCAGGTGCAATCTCAACTGCCTGAGGATGTCCAAAGAACGGGCGTTACTGCTATAAGCCGCTCATCGGGCTCAGGTGCGGTTATTTTGACATTGTACCCCGAATCAGGCGATTGGACTCAACTTGACCTTACCAACTACGGTTCAATTTATATAAAAGACGAATTGAAGCGTGTTGACGGCGTAGCTGATGTTAGCGTTTTTGGTGGCGGAAACTACTCTATGCGTATTTGGCTTGACCCTCAAAAAATGGCAGGGCTGAATATCTCGGCAAGCGATGTTCAAAACGCAATTACTTCGCAAAATACTCAAGTAACCGCAGGCGCTCTGGGGCAATTGCCGACTGATTCAAAGCGTGCATTGCAAATAACTCTAAAAACCGAGGGCAGATTAAGTGATGTAGAAGAGTTCAAAAATATAATTATTCGCTCAAACTCTGACGGCTCAAATGTAAAAATAAAAGATATAGCTCGTGTTGAGCTTGGTGCGGAGTCATATTCCAATCTTGGTCTTGTAAACGGTAAACCCTCTGCCGTTGTTGTCATATCTCAATTGCCCGATGCAAATATTATTAACCTTTCAAAAGCAGTTAAGGCAAAGGTTGACGAGTTGAATTCAAGGCTTACAAACGGCATTAAGATACTTTATGTAAAAGATGATGCTGACTTTATCCATGAGTCAATGAAAGAGGTTGAATTCACCATATTCTTAACGGCAATTATTGTTGTCATAATTATTTTCTTATTTTTGGGAGATGCTATGGCAACCCTTGTGCCTTGTGTTACAATACCTGTTTCGCTTATTGGTACATTTTTTGCGCTTAAGGCTTTTGGTATGTCAATAAATCTCTTGTCCTTGTTTGCGCTTGTTCTTGCGGTAGGTGTTGTTGTGGATGACGCTATTGTTGTTATTGAAAACGTAAACAGACACATTGAAGAGGGTAAATCCGCCATTATTGCTACGCAGCTTACCATGCAAGAAGTCGGCTCTTCCCTTGTTGCCATGGCAATGGTTTTAATGGCAGTATTTGTGCCTATTATTTTTATGGGCGGTATGACAGGTGTAATGTATAAACAATTTGCGGTTTGTATTGCTGTATCTATTGCGATATCTGCAATTTGCGCGCTTTCTCTTTCGCCTGCCATGTGCTCTCATTTCTTGGGCAGAACTCAAGAAGATACAAAAGGCTTTGGTATTACAAAGCACCCTCAATTTAAACTTTTAAAAGAAAAAATCGCAGCTGAAGCTGCACTTGTTGTTAAAAAATTCAATGAATTTTTCTCAAAAGTTGAGGATTTCTACATTGAATACGTTAAAAAGTTTGTTTATAATAAAAAACTTGTAATTATCTGTTACATCTCTATTGTTATTCTTACTCTTGCAGGCTTTAAGTTTATTTCAACAGGTTTTATTCCTGATGAAGACCAAGGTATTTTGCTTGCAAGTATAACCCTGCCCGATGGTGCGTCATTGCAAAGAACAGAGGATGTTTCAAGGAAATTTACCGAGCAGATAAGGGATATCGAAGGTATTAACCCTGAAAAACTTACCGTTTTTGGCGGTGACGGTGCTACAAACCAGTCTACCGTTATTATTCAGTTGCACGAATATAAAGACAGAAGAGTGAACCCTATAAGCTGGGTGGTAAGAAAAATTCAGGGCAAATCGACAGATATGTCGCATGTTGCAATTTTAAATCAAATAAGGCAGGTCGCAGCAAATACCAAAGAAGCCTCTATTGTTGCGTTTTCTCCTCCGGCTATCAGCGGTATGAGTATGATGGGCGGTTTTGAATTTCAAATGCTCTCTCAGGGCGAATATACTCCTCAAGAGCTTGAAAGCTGGGCTACAAGGCTTATTGCAGCTGCCAATCAAGACCCGTCATTATCAAGTGTATATACCTCATTTCAGGCAAATGTGCCTCAGTATATAGTTGAAATAGATTATGAAAAGGCAATGGCTCAGAACATCGACCTGCAAGAGCTTTATACAACACTTTCTTCTACTTTGGGTACAAGATATGTCAATGACTTTAACAAGTACGGTCGCGTATTCAAGGTTCAAATGCAGGCGGAAAGCAAGTTTAGAGACAAGGCGTCTGATTTATCCGGAATTTATGTGAAAAATAAAAACGGCGTTATGGTGCCTATTTTATCTGTTGTAAAACTAAGACAAACAGTGGGGACTGCAACTATTACAAGATACAATCAGTATGAATCTGTTCAAATTCAAGGTCAGCAGGCTGCGGGCAAAAGCTCGGGGGATGCTATGAATGCTATGGAAAATGTTGCAAAAACAACGCTTCCTTCTGATATGACATTTGACTGGTCGGGTACATCTGCTCAAGAGCGTGAAGCATCGGGTCAAACGGCTATGGTAGTCGGTATGGCGCTTGTATTTGTATATCTTTTCTTGGTTGCACTGTATGAAAGTTACACAATTCCTGTTGCCGTACTTTTGATTTCACCTATTGCCGCCCTTGGTGCTTTGATATTCCAGATGATGATTAATCAGTCCTTTGATATTTATTCTCAAGTGGGTATGATAACACTTATCGGTCTTGCTGCAAAACAGTCAATTCTTATCGTCGAATTTGCAAAAGAAGAGCATGAGAAAAACGGGCTCAGTGTCCAAGAGGCGGCAATTAAGGCTGCAAAATTAAGGTTTAGGGCAATTATGATGACCGAACTTGCATTTATCATTGGTGTTTTGCCTATGATTTTTGCTCAAGGCGCGGGTGCAAACTCAAGAATATCGGTAGGTTCTACCGTATTTGGCGGTATGATAGCAGCATGCACTATAGGTGCTGTCTTAACACCTGCTTTTTACGTTCTGGTTCAAGAATTTGTTGACAAATTCCCGAAAAGAGAAATTACTCAAAAGGATTTGGAGTACTAAGTGTATATGAAAAAAATTATAAGTTTATTTTTAATATATTCTCTGATTTCAAACTCTGCTTTTGCTTTTAGTTTATTTAAAAAGAAAGAGCCAAAAGACTCAGGGCAAGTTATTCAAGAACAAATTCAAGAAGCAAAATTTAGGGAACTGCCCCAGCAAGAGCCTGTGGTTACTAAAGAAGAGGGCAAGAAAAAGCTTTTTAATTTTGGCAAAAAGAAAGAAAAAGTTCAAAAAGAAGACGAAGTCTACATTGTTGAGTCTGATAAAAAGAAAAAAAATAAGGCCCGTTCAAAAGGCGAGATAAAAAAAGACGCAAAGAAAAAAGCGCAAAATGAAAAAACAAAGCTTGATTCATCAAAAGAAGCGCAAGGAATGTATGAGACAAAATTCCCCGAGCTGACTTCAAAAATTGAATACAGTACGCTAAATGGCGAAGTGACTCTTGCAGACTGCATTAAACTTGCAATTTCTAACCACCCTGCAATAGTCTCCGCTATAAGCAATGCTGAAATTTACGAGTCTCGAATAGGTCAGGCTTGGTCGAGCTATTTCCCGACAATTAGCGCAGGCTTAAGTTATTCAAGAAATGACATGCTAAATACTATGGGAAATAACGCATATATGCGTATGATGGTGCAAAGGTATAATATGTTCTATGTACCTACAATTTCAGCTAACATGTTGCTTTTTGATTTTGGTAAAACAAAGGCTAATGCGGATTTGGCAAGAAAAAACTATGAATCATCCCGCTATGACGCTGAAACAAGTATAGAAAGCGTTATTTATAATGTAAAAGTTGCATATTATAATATGGTTTTTGCCCAAGCACAAAAAATAGTGTATGAAGATACGGTAAAGGATTATGAGCTGCAGCTAAAACAGGCTGAAGCGTATTATAAAATCGGAAAAAAGGCAAAAATTGACGTAACAACTGCTCAATATAACCTTGGTAACGCAAAAGTTAATTTAATTAAAGCAAAAAACACGCTTGAACTTGCCTCTGTTGAACTTGCCAATGCTGTTGGTATTCCAGAAATGGAAAATGTTGTCCTGAAAGATGGCATGAACACAAAAATGTATGATGTGAATTTTCCTGATTTAATAAAAACGGCAGAAGATTCTCGCCCTTCACTTTTGTCTGCCAAGAAGAAACTCGATGCGGCCGAGCTTAATATAAGAAGCGCAAAAAGAGCTTTTACGCCCGACTTAAGCGCTTTTGGCTCATATGACCATGGCGGCAGGCAAATATCAAGTGATTACGGTTATCAGGTAGGGGTACAATTTAACTATACCTCTCTAAACCTTATGTCGCTTAAAAAACAACTTGATGAGGCTAATGCAACGTATAAAAAATACGCAGCAGATTACGAGCAAGCTAAACAAAATGTGTACCTTGAGGTAAAAAGCGCTTATATCAGTTTGCTAAACTCCCATGATAGCTTAGGGGTTGCTAAACTTGCCCTGCAACAAGCAAAAGAACAACAGTATCAAGCATTTAGAAGATATCAAGTCGGACTTGGTAATGCTATTGAATTTAAAGATGCTGAAAACACATATTTAAATGCACAATTAAGCTATTATTCAAACTTGCTTGATTATAACGTAAATGCTGCCGAGCTTGAAAGAGTTATTGGTGCGCCTATTAAAGAGTCCGATATTGACCTATAGTTTAGTTGCTAAGCCATTCATTCATTTTAACCCAGCCTGATATTTTGTTGTATCCGCTGCTACCGGGCGCGTATGAACATCTTTGAACTTTATCTGATGAGTTGCCCTCAATTGTATGTATCGTGCCGTCAGCGTCAACACCCGTAACAACGCCAACGTGCGATGCGTTATTTTTTTGTATCATAAGGTCGCCTGCTTGAGGCGTGTAGTTGCCTTTTTGTGCGTAGTAGCCTGCGCTTTCGGCTTTGCTTTTGATGCCTGAAACACTTGCATCGTAGCCAAATGTTGCTGCGTTATCCGAATTTTGTCCTGCGCCGTATATCCAAGAAACAAAGCTTGCGCACCATGGTTGTCCGTTAGCTGCACCGTTTCTGTATTTATCAATTTCAGGATTGTCGTTATTGCCCGTTAACTCGTATACTCCTTTTGCTAACTCTTCTTCTGCAAGCTTAAGTGCATCCTGTACCATTTTTGCGCCCGTTAAAGATTCAGCTTCACCTGTTTTTTGGCCTATTTCTTTTTGGTATTTATTTGCCTCTTCTCTTTTTGCTTGAATTTGCGAGTCAATTTCAGTGACATCTTTTTCTTTTGTTTCTTCTATAGTTTGAATTTCTTCCTGAATTTTGCTCATTTTTTCGGCTATTTCAGGATTTTTTTGTGCGATTTGCTCTTGTATTGTGTTTAGTTCTTGTTGATTTTGGGATTTGAGTTTATTTTCTTCTTCTTTCTTTTCTTCAAGTTCGGCTATTTCTTTTTCAAGTTTTGAATTGGCGTCTTTAAGTTTTTGGATTTCACTTTCAAGCTCGGTTTTTCTCTCGGTGTTAGTCTTGTTTACTTCTTCGTCATTTGTATCTGTTTTAATTGCACCGAGTTCTGCTTCCAGATTTGCAAGCGTTCCTTCGTTTTTACCTATTTCTGATTGTTTTTGTGAAATTTGCGAATCATATTCGTTGATTTTTTTATCTGATTCTTGAATTTCATCTTGTTTTTTGCTGTAATCTTCACCAAGTTTACCAAGTTTTTCTTCATTATCTTTTAAAAGTTGGTCTAATTCTTCATTTTTTGCATCAATATCGGATTGTGCTTTGTCAATTATTTCCTGTTTTTTCTCTTCAAGTTCAGGAATTTCTTCGTTTTCTATTTTGTCGAGTTTTTCTTTTGTTGAATATTGTTGTTCGCTTGAAATTGTAGAGCCGTTTTGCGTTTGTGAACCATAGTTTTTGTAGTTACTGCCGCCAATATTTGATGTGTAGTTATTGAACGCTTGGCTGTTTACTTCTTGTGGGTCTATTTTACCGGCTTTTACCTGTTCATCAAAAGTATCAAGCAGGTTTTCATATGCCATGGAATTTAGCGCATAATTAAGGTCATAGCCTGAAATATCACTATCTTTTCCGTCAACTGAGGCTACATTATTTAACTCTTCTTCATCAATTACACCATCAGAGTTTTTGTCAAAATAGTCAAAAACATCCTCTACACCTGCTTCGTTAATATTTTGATAAAATATACTATCATCGCCGTCAAGTTTAATACCTTTTGCAATTGTTTCTTTAAAAGAATCAATATCAGCTCCCGCAAATATGCTTGCGTCAATTGAACCCTTAAAAGGATTTGAGACCTGAGAAGTTGTATCAATTTGTGTGTCTTGAAATTGTGTTTTAATTAAGCTGCCAAGTTTTGTTAAAAATGAATTTAGCGACATAGTTTTCTCCAAGTATATATTTATATAAAAAGTATATACTTAATATATGTGCCATTTTTTAAGATTTGTATTTACAAAACTTTACATTATTCGTATCTTAGTGCATCTATGGGGTTTAGTATTGATGCTTTATAAGCCGGGTAATATCCAAAAGCAACTCCGACAAGTCCCGAGAAACCAAAAGACAAGAGTATCGGCATAAGTGTAATTGCAACTTTCATTTCGCTAAAAGTTCCTATTAGCTGTGCAATTATCACACCGCTAATTATTCCTATTATCCCGCCAATCATTGATAAAACAAGTGCTTCCATAAGAAATTGAATTTGAATGTCCAGAGATTTTGCGCCTATTGCCATACGTATACCGATTTCTTTTGTACGTTCGGTTACTGATACCAGCATAATATTCATAATACCTATGCCGCCTACAAGCAGTGACACTGAAGCTATCGCGCCAAGCAATATTGCCATTGTGTTTGAGGCTTGTTTTACTGTTTCAAGCATTTGGGTGAAGTTTCTTATCGTAAAATCATCATCATCGTTTTTGCCTATTCTGTGGCGCTCACGAAGCAGTTCTTTTATCTCTTCTTCCGCTGAAGTTAAAGAGTCTGCGTCTTTTGCCTGAATATTTATAAATTTAACGGTACCGGGGAAAGATGTACCAAAGAGTTTCTTTTGTGCTGTTGTAACGGGTACAAGCACTGTGTCGTCTTTATCTTGTCCCATGCCGTTTTGCCCTTTTTCTTTAAGCAAACCCACCACCTTAAAGGGCATACCGCCGATTCTTATAACTTTATTTACGGGATTAACATCTCCAAAGAGGTTTTGTGCCACCGTTGCACCAATGAGTGCTGATTTTGTATTGTTTTTAATGTCATCTCGATTTAGCCCTCTGCCGCTTTCAATTTCCCACAGTTGTACTTCCATATACTCAGGAGTTACACCGTAAACCGATGTTGACCAGTTCTGATTAGAGTATATAATCTGCTGCACCCCATTTACCGTTGGTGCGGCAAATTTTACGGAGGGGCAGTTTTTAACTATTGCTTCAGCGTCCTTTAGAGTCAAGGTGGGTTGTGAGCCAGAGCCCATTCTGACGCCGCCTGAGGTGGTTGAGCCTGACATAACCATAAGGATGTTAGAACCCATAGATTCAATATCTTTTGTAATTCTTTGTTTTGCGCCTTCCCCGATTGAAAGCATTATAATGACTGCAGCAACGCCGATTATTATACCTAAACTGGTAAGAACGGAGCGCATTTTATTAACTTTTAGCGAGCGAAGAGATATTTTCAAGGTTGAAGAAAAATCTATCATACAAATGCCTCCGCCCTTGGTTTATCGCTTATTATTTTGCCGTCTTTAAATCTGACCACTCTTTTTGAATACTCTGCAATATCGGGTTCATGTGTAACAAGGATAATTGTCTTACCGGCTTTTTCATTTAGATTTACAAAAAATTCCATAACCTCAATACTTGTTTTAGTGTCAAGGTTACCCGTGGGCTCGTCAGCCAGAATTATGGGCGCATCATTTACAATGGCACGGGCAATAGCGACCCTTTGCTGCTGACCGCCTGACATTTGGTTAGGCAAGTGATTTTCTCTTTGTTTTAGACCCACTATTTCAAGCGCGTATCTGGCTTTTTCTATTCTCTCATGTGGCGGGATACCTTTATAAATCATTGGCATTTCAACATTTTCAAGTGCTGTTGTCCTTGGAATTAGGTTAAAACCTTGAAACACAAAGCCAAGTTTTAGGTTTCGAATTTCAGAGAGTTTATCGGCATTAAGGCTTAAAACGTCAATCCCGTCAAGGTGGTAGCTGCCAGAGGTTGGTTTATCAAGACAACCGAGAGTATTCATAAAAGTTGACTTGCCCGAGCCTGACGTTCCCATAATTGCTACAAACTCGCCCTCTTCAACAGTGAGAGAAACGTCATCCAGTGCATTAAACGAGCTATCGCCCGTTTGATATGTTTTTATAAGATTTTTTATTTCTATTAAACTCACTAAAACATCCTCATTGGGCGTCTTTGAGCAGTTGTCTTTTTGCCTGTAGAGCTATCCGTAATAACTCTGTCACCCTCTTTAATATCACCTGTTTTAATTTCTGTATAATCACCGTCAGATGCGCCGGATGTCACCTCTATCCTTTGCGGACGCCTGTTTTTACCCATTATCCATACACCTTGTTTTTCAAATTTCTTCCCGCCCGTTATTTCTTTTGGTGTAAACCTAAATGCTGCAACAGGTACCGCTACAACATTTTCACTTCTGTTTGTAATGATTGAGACATTAGCTGTCATACCCGGGATAAGCTTGTTGTCAGTGTTTGTTACATCAACCACAACCGTATATGTTACAACATTTGATACTGTTGTGGGAGAAATCCTGACCTGAGATACTTTGCCGTAAAAATCTTCATTTGCGTAGCCATCAAGAGTATATTTAACTTCCTGTCCGACTTTTATTCTGCCAATGTCGGCTTCAGAGACATTAACTTCAATCTGCATTTGAGTTAAATCTTGCGCTACCATAAATAACGTAGGAGTTTGAAAGCTTGCCGCTACGGTTTGACCCACATCAACACTTCTTGATACAACTACACCGTCAACAGGCGAGATTATTTTTGTGTATCTTAAATTTGTGAGGTTATTCTCAAGTGTTGCGCTTGCTTGGCTTATCTGTGCCCTTTGTGCGTTGAGCTCTGCTAAATTTGACTTGTAATTTGCTTCGGCCAAATCAAGGTCATTTTTTGAGACGTAGTTTTTTGTGTACAATCTGGCATAGCGCTCATAGTTTTTCTTTTCGTAGTTAAGCATTGTTTTTGTTTTTTCATAATTTGCCCTTGCGGCATTTAAGTCGCTTCTGGCTTTATCTACTTGAGCTTGAAACAACGCAGGGTCAATTTGCGCTAGCAGCTGTCCTTTTTTAACTTTTGAATTGTAATCCACATAAATATCTTTTATAGTTCCTGATACCTGAGTACCGATATCAACAGTCTGAACAGGGTTTATTGTTCCTGAGGCTTCAACGCATTCTATAATTGTTCTTTTTTTGACCGGAACGCTTTTGTATGTGGTGATTTTTTTTGACACTGCTTGTTTTATGCCTAACAGCAGTAAAATTGCTACCAAAACCGCTGATATTATTATGATTATACGTTTTTTCATCTGACCCCCATGGATTTTTTAAATTCTTCTCTTGCTACGTTGTAGTCAAAGACTGACTGCACGAAGGCAAGTTGAGCATTGTTGTAGTTTGTTTGAGCATCTTGCAGTTCAATAAAGTTATTTAAACCTACTGCGTATCTGCCGTCTGCAAGTTCAAAATTCTCCAGTGTTTGGCGAACTTTATCCGCCATGAGCGGGATGGTTTTTTCCAACCTTCTCATAGCAAGATAGTATTTTTGAACTTCAAAGTTAATATTTTTTTCTGACAGGTCAACATTATCTTTTGCAATATCAAGATAAGATTTACCCTCGTCGATTCTGTATTTAATATCCATTATGTTAATCATGGGAAAATCAAGCCCTGCGCTTGCAGTAAAGCCTGTGTTGGATTGTCCGTCCATTCTTCTTAGGTTGTATCCTGCGCCTGCAGTTATTTCAGGTGCCCATGTTCTTTTGACCTGTTTAAGTGATTCTTCTTGAGCTCTAACTATCATTTTAAGGGATTTTAGATCAGGTCTGTTTTCGTAAGCGCTTTGTATGGCTTCTTTTAATTCAATGATATAAGGGTTAAATTTATAATCTTGCAGTATGTCTTGTTTTTGAATACCTGATGTTAAAAGAACCACGGAATGTTCGCCGTCATCTGTTTCGCCGTTTTTCTTTATAGTACCTATTTCTATTGTCTGCATTTTGTAGTTATTTCTTAAAAAGTCAAAGTTTTCGGTATTTTCTACACTAAAATCTCTATCTTCCATATAAAACATAGAGTTTTTAAGATTTACCATAGCGGTATCGTACTTATATTGTGCATCTATAAGTTGAGTTTTGGCATCGGTCAGATAAACTTCGGCGTTTACTACGTCAATTCTTGATTTTAAACCCTCTTCAAACATTGCCTTTGTGCGCTCGTAGTTAAGCGAGTTTATCCTTACTGAGCGCTCATATATATCAACATTTGCAAGTGCTGCAAGCACGCCAAAGTATGCTACTCTGACATTGTAGACTGTTTCTAAAATACTGTAGTCCAGGTCGTAGCCTGCTGATTCTCGGTTGAACTTTTGCATATTAATGCCTGCGGTTGTTTTGCCAAAGTTCCAGATTAGTTGGTTGACGCTTGCATTAAGCTGGTAGTAGCCGTTAGAATTTCCTCGAGATGAATTTCTCCACATGCTGCTTGATGTGTATCCTGCGGAGTTGCTGTATTGGTAATCATAGCCCGTTCCAATCCCAAGCGTAGGAAAATAATCCGATTTTGCTTGTCCCACTCGGCTTTTTTGTATTTGAAGATTATTGGCAGAAATTCTAATGTTTGGGTCATTATTTATGGCGTATTCAACGCATTCGTCAACAGAAAATACCTTTTTTGCACTGCTTGTTTCTTCTTTTGTTGTTATTTCCTGCTCTTGCTTTGGTTTTTGTTTTTTCTTAAAGGGGTTTAAGCTAAGCGCAAAACTTGCCTGAGCGGATATAGCAATCACGAGAAAAAGTATAAAAATTTTTTTTGTCATCGCGCAATACATTTATTAAAAATACCCCTTTATATTAATTTTAATTTTTGATTATACTGTGTCAACCATGCTTATAGATGATTTAGGTTGATATTTTTATTGGTAAACTTACTTAGGTAAAATGTTAGGGAGTTGATATGAAAAAACTTTTTACTCTTATTGCCACATTATTTGCGCTTACGATTATCACAGACGCTAAAGCGCCCGTTGACCCTGATGCTGCCAAGTATACAAAAGTACGTGCAGCACACATTCTTGTTGCAAGCGAGTCTAAGGCCAAAGCACTTAAAAACAGGATAGAAAATGGCGAGAGTTTTGCCTCGGTTGCAAGGAAGTATTCCTCTTGCCCATCTGGTGAGTATGGTGGAAATCTTGGATACTTTGGACGTGGTCAAATGGTAAAAGAATTTGAAGATGCTGCCTTTTCACTGCCGGTTGGAGTTGTATCCGACCCTGTGCAGACTGATTTTGGCTGGCATTTAATAAAAGTTTATGACAAGCAGTAGACTACTTTGCTTTTTGAATTTTCTTGATTTTTCTTATAAGAATACTTGATGAAATTATACAAGCTACAAAAAGTGCAAAAGCAAGCCCTGTCCAGAAGCCTACAAGTACGATATTGTATCTGAAAGCAAGTAAACAGCCGATTGGTATGCCTATCATCAGATATGCAATTGCCATTGTTATCATTATGGGCTTTGTATCTTTAAGACCCTTTAGTGAGCCGACGCAGGCGCATTGAATGCCATCAAAAAACAAAAAGCAAAGTACAATGTTCATAACAGGAAGTGCTGCACTAATTACCGTATTGTCATTGCTAAAGAGTGACAGTAAAAATTCCGGTAAAAAGTAATACAAAAGCGCTGTTGCGCCCATAAATAATAAGGTCAAATATATTCCTGCAAGAGAGTATCTTTTGACATTTAAAATATTTCCCTCCCCGTTTGCAAAGCCTACTTTTATTGCTATGGCGTTTGAAATTGACATAGGGAACATATATGTAACGCTTGTCATGGTTATTATTATATTGTGTGCCGCTGCAAGCATGGCGGAAAATTTTCCCACAAGAACGGCAGTGATATTGAAACCTAGAAATTCAAAAAACAGTGCAAAAGATATCGGCCAGCCTGTTTTTAAGAGTTCTTTTATGTAGGTCTTTACCCTTTTTGACCTGCCTTTTAAAAACGGCAAGCAATAGAAAAATACGGCTAAACCTCCCATTGTCCTGACTGCTACACTTGCTATTGCAAGCCCTTTTACTCCAAGCTCGGGAAAACCCCACATGCCAAAGACAAGTGCTACATTTAAAAACAGGTTTAAAAATATCTGCACAACCGTTACAATATTTGGAAATACTACTATTTCATAGGCTTGCAGGAATTCTTTTAATGCTATAAAAAGCAAACCGCCAAACATGCCCCAGCTGCTTATTTTAAGGTACTCTACAACAAGAGGGTACAAGTCAGGTGTAAGTCCGACTTTGTCAATATGTTGAGTTATTAACAGTACCAACAGAAAAAACAAAAGCCCTATTATAAGGGAGTATTTAACGGTTGCCCTAAAAAGGTTTTTTGTGGTTTTTCTCTCCCCCCTTAAATTTGATACAACAGGTGAAATGCTTGCCATAAGCCCGACGGCTGCTATCATAAAGGTCATAAAAATAGCTGAAGCTACGCTTATTGCACCAAGTGTAAGTGTTGAGTGGCGGCCTGCGACGATAACATCCCCTACGTTAATCAGCATGTTTGCAAGGTTGCCCGCCATAATGGGTATAGAAAGGGTTATCAGGTCTTTGGTGTAGTTTTTATATATATTGAATTTTGCACTAAAAGTTTCCATAAGAGATACAATATCATAAACAAAAATTAAAACATTTTATTCGGGTTAACTATATTCTGCGGGTCAAAAAGTTGTTTAATTTTTTCCATGTATTCAAGAGCACCACTGTCGAGCGCATCTTTTAGGTATTTTTTCTTTTCATATCCTATGCCATGTTCGCCCGACAAGCACCCGCCAAGGTTTATTGCAAGTGCAAAAAGTTCGTCCTTTACCTTATTGAAATTTTCTTTTTCTTTTTCATTTGACAGGTCTAGTGCAAAGTTGGGGTGAATATTGCCATCTCCCGCATGGCCCATAATGCAGACTAAAATATTGTACTTGGTGCAAATATCTTGTATTCCGCGCACAAGAGGAACTATTTTTGAGCGAGGCACGACAACATCTTCTGTTATTACATTCGGTCTTAGTTTGGTAACTGCGGCAAATGAGCTTCTCCTTGCACGCCAGATTTTTTCGTTTTCTTCTTCATTTTGCGCCTGAATAATTTGTGCCGCATTTGACGATTTAAGTATTTTTAGTACCTTTTTGCACTCTATATCAAGACTTTCTCTAAAACCATCCAGTTCAATTAAAAGTACTGCCTCTTTGTCGCACAAAAGCCCACATGGGTTGAATTTTTCTATTGTGTTTATTGTATTTTTATCAAGTAAATCAAGCGTGGCAGGGGTAAAACCCGAGTTTATGATGTTATTTACCGCACTTGTTGCCTCAACCAAATCATCAAAGTAAGCAAGCGTCACAAGTCTTGTTTGGGGCTTTGGTATCAGTCTTAAAGTAAGTTCCGTAATTATGCCCAAAGTGCCTTCAGAACCTACAAAAAGAGATGTTAAATTATAACCTGTGACATTTTTTGCAACATCGGTTGAAGTTTTTATAATTTTGCCGTCAGCAAGCACCACTTCAAGATTTATTATATAATCTTTGGTTGAGCCGTACTTAAATGTTCTCGGGCCGCCCGAGCTTAGTGCTGCTGCTCCGCCTATAGTTGACACTGCAAGGTTTGACGGGTCGGGCGGAAAAAATAAATTCAGTTTTTCAGCTTCTTCGTTTATCTTTTTAATAACCGCATTTGGCTGTACTTTCATAGTCAGGTCTTCTTTGTTAATTTCAAGAATTTTATCCATTTTTGAAAAATGCAAAACAATGGCTCTGTTTTTTACTCTGCATCCGCCGCAATGGCAAGTTCCCGCTCCGCGAGGTATTAGTGAAACATTGAATTTTTTGCATAGCAAAACCGTTTGCGATACTTGCTTAGAGTTTGTCGGATATACTACAAATTCAGGCAGAATAATCTCATCCGGATTTGGCGAGGTATCGTATGCATAAGGGTAGATGTCCTCTTTTTTGTAGAGAATATCGTCTTTATAGATTTTTTTTAATTCCTCAAAAAGTGCTTTATCCATATGTTAATTATACATCGGGGAACTTAAAAATAAATATCGCGTCTAATAAATCAATGCCGTATTTGCTACTAGGCTCAAAGGAAGGTTATAGGTAAGTTTATAAAATACTTTGAGCCTTTTTTTATTTAAGCAGATTTAAAATGTAATTATAATAATCATTATTTTTAAAGTGACCTATTTTGTCTTTGATTTCTTTTTTTGTTAAAAATCCCATATTGTAGGCTATTTCTTCAAGGCAGGCAATTTTTATACCTTGGTTATCTTCAATTGTTTTAATATATGCTCCCGCTGATAAAAGTGACTCGTGAGTTCCTGTATCCAGCCAGCTAAAGCCTCTTCCAAAGACTTTAACATCAAGAGAATTGTTTTTAAGATAAATATTGTTAAGGTCAGTTATTTCAAGCTCTCCTCTTTTAGAGGGTTTAAGGGATTTTGCATATTTTACGACATTGCCGTCATAAAAGTATAAGCCCGTTACGGCATAGTCTGACTTTGGAAATCTTGGCTTTTCTTCTATAGATTTTACTTTGTTGTTTTTATCAAATTCAACTATACCAAACCTGTGGGCATCTTTTACTTTGTAGGCAAAGACCGTAGCGCCGCCTTGAGTTGCGATTTTTTGTGATGCATCTTTTAGCATGCCTGAGAATGATTGACCGTAAAATATATTATCACCAAGGATGAGTGCTACAGGCTCGTTGTTTATAAATTCTTCGCCCAATATAAAAGCTTGCGCCAGTCCGTCGGGCGAGGGCTGTTCTTTGTATGAAAACTTAACACCAAATTGTGAACCGTCACCAAGAAGTTTTTTAAAATTATCCATATCATGAGGTGTTGTGATAATTAAAATATCTTTTATTCCTGCAAGCATGAGCGCTGAGATTGGATGATACACCATTGGTTTATCATAAACGGGTAAAAGTTGTTTAGATACCGCTATTGTTGAGGGGTAGAGTCTTGTGCCTGAGCCGCCTGCAAGTACTATACCTTTTTTAACAAGATTATCGCTCATTTTAACCTCTTAATCTGATATATTCTTTAAGTGAGTCTTTCCAATCAGGGCAAATGTTGTCATTATCCATAACGCTGTATTTAGGGCGTTTGGCGTCGCGCGGGAATTCATCCGTTGTACAGGGTTTTAAATTTACATCAAAACCCATTATTTTAAACACCTCTTTTGCAAAACCATACCAAGTGGTACTGTTGCTGCCGCAGATATGGTATGTGCCGTATGTTTTTTGCTGCATTATGAGCTTTAAGATGCCTCTGCACAGTTCAACACTCCAAGTAGGACAGCCTTTTTGGTCGTCTACAACCTTTAGTTCGGGCTTGTCTTTAAGTGAAATCATTGTTTCAACAAAATTTTTCCCAAAGTGTCCATATAGCCAGCTTGTGCGTGTAATGTAGTATTTTTTGCAAATATTTCTAACCGCCTCTTCGCCCAAAAACTTTGTTTCGCCGTATATGTTTATCGGGTTTGCCTTGTCATCAGGCTTATAGGGTGTATCTTTAGTGCCGTCAAAAACATAATCTGTTGAAATATAAACTAAAAGCGCGCCGGTGTCTGCTGCAGCTTGAGCAATATTTTGTGTTCCAAGAACATTAACCCTATTGGTATTTTCTTTGTCATTTTCTGCCTTATCGACATTTGTATAGGCTGCACAATGGATAATAACGTCCGGATGTGTGTTTTTTACAAAAGCGTCAACCGATTTTTTATCTGTAATATCTAATGTATCAATATCGGCAGGGATTACAAAAGCGCCCGAGTTTTCAAGTATCGGGCACAAATCTTGCCCGAGCATCCCATTTGCACCTGTTACCATTACTTTCATACAAGCGCCGCCTTTTTATCTTCTATTGATTTAATCCATTGAGTGTTATTTAAGTACCAATCGATTGTAAGTTTTATGCCTTCTTCAAATGTAACAGAGGGTTTCCAGCCAAGAGTTGTGGTTATTTTATTGTTATCTATGGCATATCTTCTGTCATGACCAAGTCTGTCTTGAACGTATTCAATAGAGCTTTCATCTTTATTCATTTCTTTTAGAATGATTTTTGTTATCTCTATGTTTGATTTTTCATTGTGTCCGCCGACATTGTATACTTCACCAATGTTGCCTTTATGCAGCACTGTATCAATTGCACTGCAATGGTCATAAACATAGAGCCAATCTCTTACATTTAGCCCGTCGCCGTAGAGCGGTACTTTTTCTCCTTTTAAAAGTTTTGAAATGAAAAACGGGATAAGCTTTTCGGGGTATTGATATGGGCCGTAGTTATTTGAACACCTTGTTATAAGAACCGGTGTTTTGTATGTTTCAAAATAAGCTTTCACTAGCATATCGGCACTTGCCTTAGAGGCACTGTAAGGGGAGTTGGGTGATAGCGGCGTTGTTTCATAAAAATAGCCGTCTTTACCCAATGAGCCGTAAACCTCATCTGTTGAAATCTGTAAGTATCTTTTGATTTTGTGTTTTTTTGCTGCTTCAAGAAGATTTAGCGTTCCAAGGACATTTGTTTCTATAAATATTTCAGGATTTAAAATCGACCTGTCAACATGGCTTTCTGCGGCAAAGTTAACTATACAGTCAACATCTGATACTATTTCATCGACCTTTTGTTTGTCACAGATATTTGCTTTGATAAAAGTATAGTTAGGGTTGTTTTTAACATCGTCAAGATTTTCAATATTACCTGCATAAGTTAGACAGTCAAGGTTGACTATCTTGTAATCGGGATGTTTTTTTAGCATATGTCTTACAAAACAGCTCCCTATAAAGCCTGCACCGCCTGTTACAAGTATTCTCATAATAAATCATCCTCGTTTATTTCACTTAGTTTTGGTTGAACTTTGTCTTTGTCACTTAAAATCGGCTCAAAGTCCTTGATATATTCATGCCAGTTAATATTAATGTCCTTGTCGCACCACAAAATACCCCTGTCGTTTTGCGGTGAGTATTCACCGCTTGCCTTATAAAGCAATTCGGCAGTTTCGCTTAGTGTTACAAAGCCATGTGCAAAGCCTTCCGGTATATAGAGCATATGTTTATTTTCTTCGCTTAAAATTGCTCCTGTCCATTTGCCAAAAGTTTTAGAGCCTTTTCTGATATCTACTGCGACATCAAAGATTTTTCCTCTTATGCAGCGCACAAGCTTAGCCTGCATTTTTGGTTTTGTTTGGTAATGAAGCCCTCTTAAGACTCCATAAGAAGATTTTGAATGGTTGTCTTGGTTAAAATCATCACAAATGCCGGCTTTTATAAAGTCGGATTTTTTGTAACCTTCAAGAAAAAATCCTCTTTTGTCTTCAAAAACTTTAGGTATAACAAGCTTTACATCATCAATGTCTGTATTTTTAAACTCAAAAGGCATAATCAACTCCAATGTGTAAATAAATTATACCTTAAAAATTCAAATGTCAAAAGTCCGCATTTTTAATCAATGCGGACTTTTTAAACTTCCCTATCCTTATTTATATTTTATCTTTTATGATAATTTAATTGCACTGTTTTTGATGCTGTCATCCATTGCCTGATCAAGTGATTCAAGTTCGGCTTGAGCGGCTTTTAATTGTGTTTCAATTTGTGTTTGCTCTGCCTCAAGTTGCTGGTCACGCCTGTTAACATCTCCCATTAGTGAATCTTCGTAGCCTTGGAATATTGAATCTGCAGCCATTTGTTGTCTTGACTGTACTAACGAGGCTTGGTCGAGAGCAGTTTGATAAGCGGTCCACTCTTTGGACGTTGGGTCAAGGTTGGCACTTTCGTTTTGAAGTTGCTGTACTGCATCCATATAGCTGTTTGTTATACCGCTATATTGTTGATTTTTCATAGCATTAATGTATCGCTGTGTATATTGCGATTGATTGGCCAAAGATTGTCTTTCTTGTGAAATCTGCATCAATCTGTATTGCAGATTTGACTCTCTTTGTTTTAATGCCATTTTTCTGAGTGAAATAGTTACCCAGCCCATGACTGTCTCTCCTTAAGTTAATTCCTCGTGAATGTTTTTTGCTCTCTTTACTCTTAAATAAAAAAATATTTAATTTCATAATTGCCTTTTTTATGCTTAATTATTAACTTTTGTAACAAAAGTATATACTCTCTGAAATTTTAGCCCGCAAAATGTTTTGTATTATATATAGAGTATATACTCTAATTGATATGATAAAAGCTAAATGAAATATAAAAGCCCAAGAAGGCTACAGGCTTAATAGAGGATGAGTGCAGTTCCGCAGCTATGGTTGCGGAATTTTTGCATATAATGATATAATTTTTTTATGAAAAAAATTATTGTTATATCGGGCAAGCAATACAGTGGAAAAGACACTCTAGCTGCACTTTTGCTAAGTGACTTAACTGATTTTGTGCGAGTAGGCATAGGTGATGCAATTAAATACGAATACGCCAAAAAAAACGGTGTAACATTTGATGAAATAGTTAAAAATAAGCACCTCTACCGCTCGGGACTTATTGAACTTGGCAACTACGGCAGAAGTATTGACCCTGATTATTGGCTAAAAAGTATTGTAGAAATGAAAGAAAATGTCATTGTTCCCGATGTCAGAGTTGAACATGAAGTGGAGTTGTTTAAGTCATATGGTGCTTACTCTATAAGGGTTGAAGCCAGCTATGAAAATCGCTCAAAAAGGGCGGTTATAACAAACGCTGACGACCCGACAGAAACAGCTCTTGATAGTTTTGACGGCTGGGATGCAGTTGTCGACAACAATTCTGACTTTTCTAATTTAGAAAAGCAGGAAAAAGATTTATTAATTAAAATTAAAAAATTCTTTTCTTAAACATCGCAAAAGTTGTTGGTGATAAGGTTAATGTATTCAAGAATTTGAGTAAAATATTCAAGGTCACATTCGCCGTTTGCAATGATATCACAGTTGTCCTTTGCAGGCATTACATATTTTCTGCCTGCCTTGCAGACGTAATCCCAGTGTTTTAGGGCGTTTTCGTGGTCTTGGTTTCTCACTTTTGCCCTATCCATAAAGCGTTTTTTCCTTGTTTTATTATCTAAATCGATATAGATTTTAATATCAAACATATCGTGGACTTCTTTGTAAGTTGCAGCCATGCCCTCAACTATTATTATTTTTTCGCTTTTAACATCTATAGCATTAGGAACACTTATGCCTGTGCCGTTTACAAGGTATTGGGGGATTTTTACATCGTAACCTGAAGCAAGTTTTTCTATATCGTCTCTTAAAAGTTCAAGCTGGAAATTATGAGGCGAATCAACGTCATATCCTGCGTCTCTCAGTGCGTCAAACGTACCGTATTGTTTGATTAAGTCTGATATATCATTAAAATAGTTATCTGTATTAACTATGGATATTGGGAGATTATTTTTTTCAACGCATTTTTTAATATTTGAACAAATAGTGGATTTGCCGCTTGCTGATTCTCCTGTAATTGAAATAAGGATTTTTCTTTTTGGCTGATTAATTAATCTATCCAGAAAATTCTCCATAAAATCTGTTTTTACACTTAAAAGAAGGCGTTTTTGCGCCTTTTTGTCGTAGTTTATTATTTGTCTGAATTTGGTTTTTAAATAAAACGCAAGAAACTCTCTGCCGATTTTTGTGTCAAAATTCGGCTTTTGAATTTTTTCTGTTTCTTTATTTTCAACTAAATCTCTAATCAGTGCGTTCATGTGAATATAATAATAACTCTAAAAATAATTTGTTGCTAAAAGTGTAACTAAATTCTTAACACTTGAACACATTTCATTGTAATTTTTGTCCAGTGAACCATCTTTGGCTACAAAAATAAGACTTGTTAGTTCTTGTGAGGCGGGTATTTCCCCGTTTTTTAAAAGATTGGCGTAACTTTCTCTTAAAAGCCTTTTTATTCTGTTTCTCTTGACTGCTCTTTTGTGAATTTTTTTACTCACAACAAAACCTACCCTTGTGGGGTAGTTTTGTTCTTCCTTATTTTTTCCGCCATATAAGATAATATTATCATCCGAGACTATTCTTTTTTGGCGATATGTGGCAATAAAAGCCCTGTGGCTTGTTAGCCTTTGGTTTTTACTAAGCACGGTTTTTAGCTGTGATTGCAAGTTTGTGACGACCTTTAGCACGACGTCTGTTGATTACGCCTCTGCCGCCGGGTGTTGCCATTCTTGCGCGAAAACCGCTGACATTTTGTCTTTTTCTCTTTGTACCTTCTAATGTTCGGCGCATATATTTCTCCTTGACATTTAATTTTGTTATCAGTATTAACTATACTAAGCAAAACAAACAGGAGTGTCAACTTATGGGTGTTAACATTTGTAATACAAACAAAAAAATCGGGTTTATCGGCGCAGGAAAAATGGCAAGCGCCATTATGGGCGGAGTAATTAAAAGCGGATTTGCTTCAAGTCAAAATATTTTTGCATTTGATGTTAATCAAAAAGCCTTGGATATTGCAAAAACTAATTTTAATATAAATACACTAACTTCAATTAACGATTTGGTAAAAAGTGTTGATGTAGTTTTAATTGCTACAAAGCCTTTTGTTATTGATGATGTATTGGCTGAACTTAAAGATATAACAGGTTCTAAGCTTGTTATATCAATTTTGGCGGGCGTTTTAACAAAAAAAATTGAATCTGTCTTAAATGAAGCAAGGGTTGTAAGGGTTATGCCAAACACTCCTGCTTTTGTTAAAGAGGGAATGTGTGCTATATGCAAGGGTTCAAAAGCACAAAGCGAGGATGTTGATTTTGTCGAATCAATGCTAAAAAATATAGGAAAAACCGTAAGAGTAGATGAATCAAAAATAGATATAGTAACTGCAATTTCAGGCTCCGGCCCTGCTTTTTATTACTATATTATTGATTTAATGGCTTGTGCAGGAGAAAAGCTCGGTTTGGATTATGAAACCTGCCTTATGCTTTCTGCTCAAACTGCACTTGGCTCGGCTAAGATGATGCTTGAAAACGGCCAAAGCCCTGATGAGCTTATAACTGCCGTTACAACACCGGGCGGGTGCACGGCTGTTGGCAATGATGTTCTTAGGAACTCTGACATAGAAGCAATTCTTGATAAAACCATAAAAGATACTATGGAAAAAGCCAAAGCTCTTGGTTAAAAGGAATTATCTTTTTGAACGTGAAACAAGGAAGTCGACTTTATCAAGCTCGACTTTTTTATTGCCAAGCATCATGTCTTCAGCTTGCTCAAGGATTTTTGTAATCATAAAACCGTTTTCGCCGTCTGAGCGTGGAGTTTTTCCTGTTTCAATACATTTAATAAAGTGCTGGCACTCAAGTTTTAGAGGCTCAATTTCAAGATAGTCAAAAATTTCTATACTTTGCTGAGCAGGTGTTTTGTTGTCAAAAATCTGTAATTTATTTTCAAGCAAAGTGTCATCCAAAATTGCAGTGGCTTTATCACCTCGAACAAGAAGTGTTACACGTTTTTGCGGGTGAATCCAGCTGTCGCTTACGTGAGCTATTATTCCTTTTTCAAATTCTATTGTAAGGTGAGTTATGTCAAAAATATTTTCATACTCGGCGCAGCAGCCCGTTGCGTTAAGTACTTTTATGGGGTCAAGACCAAGGACATGGGCTATCATTGACACATCATGAGGAGCTAAGTCCCACATAACACTTCTGTCGTTTTTAAAGTAGTTAATATTAAGTCTGTCACTTTGTACGTATTTGATGTTACCCAAAATGCCATCTGAAATAAGCATTTTCAATCTGTTAACGGCAGGGTGATATAAAAGCAGGTGACCTACCATTAGAACCAAGCCTTTTTGGTCAGCAAGCTCTTTTAATTTTTTTGCTTCCTGAGCTACCGTTGAGATAGGTTTTTCAACATACACATGTTTTCCTGCCTCAAGCGCTTTTCTAACAAGGTTAAAGTGTGTATGACTTGGTGTTACAACGCAAATTGCTTTAATTTCGGGATTTGTTAATAACTCGTTAAAATCTTTTGTGGTGTGCGTTCCGTCATATTGAGCCTCAACCATTTTGAGGTTTTCTTCATCAATATCGCACACGGTGTGCAGTGCACCTAAATTGTAAAAATTTCTTACAATATTTCTGCCCCATAATCCACAACCCGTAACGGCAACGAATTTTTCCCTGAAATCCTTATTTTGCATTTATTCCACCTGTGTTTTGTATTTAATTTCATTCTATTTAAAACGATTTAATTATTCAAGTTAAAATTATATTAATCTTTTTGTGTTATTATAAACTCATGACAAAGAGAGTTTACATTCAGGGCTACCCTGTTGATATTTTAAGTTTTAATCAGGCGCTAAATTGTGCAAAAAGCGCTATAGATAACGGTGAAAACCTGCAAGTGGTTACAATAAACCCTGAAATGGTTGAGCTTGCAAATAAAGATAAGGATTTTGCAAGGATACTAAAGCACTCTGAGCTTGTTGTGGCTGACGGAGTCGGTATTAAAATTGCACTTAAGTTAAAAGGTGTAAATCAAGAGCGAATTGGTGGTGTGGACTATTCAAGGGCATTAATTGAAATGTGTGCGAAAGATAACTACAGGCTTGCGCTTTTAGGTGCAAAAGAAGAAGTTATTTCTACGCTTAGAGAAAAATTGCTTGCCGAGTTTAAGGATTTAAACATCGTATACTCGCATAACGGCTATTTTGATGACGAAAATTTAATACTACAGGAAATTAAAGACGCCCGTCCTCAGGTTCTTTTATGTGCGTTAGGCGCGCCAAAGCAAGAGATTATAAACTTTAGATTAAAAGAAATGTTACAAGGTTGCGTTATGGTTGGTGTGGGCGGAAGTTTTGACGTTTTTGCGGGATATGTACAAAGAGCCCCTGTTATTTGGCAAAAACTCGGACTTGAGTGGTTATATAGAACTCTAAAACAGCCGCAAAGGTTTAAGCGAATATTTCCGACTTTGCCAATATTTCTGTTTAAGAGTATAATAGATAGTGTAAAAAAGTAATTATCAGTTTGTTGAGGCTTAGAGAGTATTGAATAAATTTAACGCCACGGTAAGGAGCGACATTTTAAAAATGATACACAACGCTAAGTCCGGCCACCCCGGAGGTTCGTTGTCTTGTGTAGAAATTTTAAGTGTGCTTTACAATAAAATTTTAAACATTTCGCCTGAGTGGAAAAAATCCCCTGATTTTGAAAAAAGAGACAGATTTATTCTCTCAAAGGGCCATGCAAGCGCTGCGCTTTACAGTGTTTTAGCCAGAAAAGGTTTCTTTGCGCCGGAGGAGCTAATGACCTTTAGAAAACTCGGTACAAGACTCCAAGGGCACCCTTCGACAAGAACTAAGTTAGAGGGTATTGAAGTATCAACGGGCTCTTTGGGCCAAGGTTTATCAATGGCGGTAGGTGTTGCACTTGCGCTTAAATTAAATAACAACCCTGCGAGAGTTTATGCTCTTTTGGGTGATGGCGAGATGCAAGAGGGCAGTGTCTGGGAAGCGCTTATGAGTGCAAGTCACAAAGGACTTGATAATTTGACAATAATTATCGATAAGAATAATCTTCAAATAGACGGTGATGTGGATGACGTTAAGACACTTGAGCCGCTTGATAAAAAGCTTGAGGCTTTTGGCTGGCAGGTAAGCGAGATTGATGGACATAACGAAGACGAGATTGAAAAGGCTATAAAAAATGCCGTTAAATCCGGCAAACTCTGTGCAATTATTGCAAATACCATAAAAGGCAAGGGTATATCCTTTATGGAAGATAACGCAGGCTGGCATGGAAAAGCGCCAAATGATGATGAACTAAAAAGAGCGCTGGAGGAATTAAATGCTTAAAAAAGAATTGGAAGTTAAATCTCCAAGGGCTGCATACGGTGAAACACTTGTTGAACTTGGTGCTCAAAATAAAGATATAGTTGTTCTTGATGCGGATTTATCCTGCTCAACACAGACATGTAAATTCCAAAAAGCTTTTCCTGAAAGGTTTTTTAACTCAGGAATAGCCGAACAGGATATGATGTGTACTGCCGCAGGTCTTGCAACAGAGGGCAAAATCCCATTTGTCAGCACATTTGCAATGTTTGCAACTGCAAGATGTCTTGACCAGATAAGAAACTCTATTTGCTATCCAAAGCTTAATGTTAAAATTGTAGCAACACACGGCGGTATAACCGTTGGCGAGGACGGTGCATCGCACCAAGCACTGGAGGATGTTTCTTACATGCGCTCTTTGCCTGATATGACTGTGATTGTCCCTGCTGACTATAATGAAGTAAAACAGGTTATTAAGTATGTGTCTGAAATACACGGCCCTGTTTATGTTCGCCTTGCAAGAACTAATCTGAAAACTGTATTTGATGAGTCTGAATATGTCTTTAATCCTGAAAAAGCGGTCAAAGTAAAAGAGGGCTCTGATGTTACACTTATTACAAACGGTGAGACGCTGACTGAGGTAATAAGTTGCGCTAATATGTTACAAAATGACGGCATTAGTGCTGAAGTACTCCATGTTCCCGTTATAAAACCGTTTTTTGCTGCGGGTGATATTATTGAAAGTGTAAAGAAAACAGGGATTGCAATAACTATCGAAAACCACAGTATAATTGGCGGTTTAGGCAGTGCAGTTTGCGAGGTGTTAAGTGAAAATCTTCCATCTCGTGTGCTTAGAATAGGCACTCCGGATTGTTTCGGTCAAAGTGGCGAACAGCGTGAGTTAATGAACTTTTACGGTTTAACAGATGAAAAATTATACAAAACTATAAGCGGATATTTAGGTAAAAAATGATAGTAGTTCGTGACTTAATAAAGCAGTATAGAAATAAATTTGCCCTCTATAATGTGAATCTGCACATCAGACCGGGTGAGTTTGTTTTTCTTGTAGGTTCATCAGGTGCTGGTAAATCTACATTGATGAAAATGCTCTATCTTGAGGAACGCCCGACGAGAGGTAGTGTCCTTGTCGGCGGTATAAATATCGGTAATTTAGCGCCAAACAAAATTCCTAACCTGAGGCGCTGCATGGGTATTGTTTTTCAGGATTACAAACTGCTTCAAAATCATACTGTATATGATAATATTGCTTATGTCATAAGGACTATGGGTGTTTCTTCAAAAGAAATAGAAGCAAGAGTTTATGGCGCTCTTAAGGTTGTTGGTTTGGAAGATAAGTATAAATCAAAACCCTGCGAGCTATCAGGCGGTGAGCAGCAGCGTGTAAGTATAGCGCGCGCTATTGTTAACGGGCCTCCGCTTTTGATTGCGGATGAGCCTACAGGTAATCTTGACCCAAAAAACTCCATGGAAGTTATGCAAATATTGGAGCAAGTTAATCAAAGAGGTATTACAATTTTAGTATCAACCCATGACCATGCTATTGTAAATCACTTTAGAAAAAGGGTAATCACTCTTGAAAAAGGTCAGATAATAAGAGACGTTCAGGCAGGTACATATGACTAACGGAGCAAGAAGAAACAGATTAAAACAAAAAGTAAAATCTCATTTGCCAAAAGACTGGCTTACGGAGCTTCGTATAGCCTACCGTATAGGTATAGAGACAATAAAAGGTATTGCTCAGGCAGGTTTAATTAATATTGCTATCATTACCACCATGGCTGCAATTTTGACTATTTTTGGTGCAATATTCAGAACTACGCTCAGTGTCTCAAGTATGGTTTCCGCCATGGGTAATGTACTTGAAATTTCTGCATATTTAAAGCCAAATGCGGATATAAATGCCACTGTAACAAGAATACGAGATATAGAACATGTAAAGGGCGTAAAATATATCTCAAAAGAGGCCTCATGGGCTGAATTAAAAAGAGAAATTGATGTCCCTGACGTTTCTAATCCCTTGCCCGATACACTTCATATAAAGGTAGATGACCCAAAAAATATTGAATATGTTATGGCAAATGTAAAAAAACTCTCAGGTATTGCTGATTTGAGTTATGCAAAAGACCTGGTGGCAAAGTTTCAGATGATTAATAAAATCAGTCACACAATTACACTTGTTGTAGTAATTATTGCTTGTATTTTGACAATAACAATCATAAATAATACAATTGAATTGGTTATACAATCAAGAAAAGAGGAGATAGAAATTATGCGCCTTATGGGCGTGTCAAACTGGTATATAAAGTCTCCGCTAGTATTGCAAGGTGCAATATACGGTTTTGCAGGAGCTCTTGTTGCGATATTGCCGATAAACATTGTGCAGGGGTATTTGCAAAAGATGCATGAGTTTTTTATGATGCCGGCGTATTCATATTCCCAAGGACTGGTTGTATTTTCTGTATTGCTCGTAGGAGTGCTATTCTCGGCAGGCGGTAGTTTTATGAGCATAAAAAAACATCTTCAGGTATAATAATATAGTATGGACAATAATAGAATAAACGCACAACAATATGTAGATGAATTTAAAGACATACCGCCTATGCCTAATGTTATGGTGCGTGCACTGGAGGTTATAAAAAATCCTCAAACAGGCATCAGGGAGCTGGCTAATATTATGTCTATCGACCAATCAATTTCAACAAAAACTTTGAGCTTGGTCAACTCTGCGTATTACGGTTTTCATCAACAAATTACATCCATTAACAAAGCTCTTGTTATCCTTGGCATGATGAAAGCAAAAAATATTATTATGAGCCTTGCTTTAAAACAAATGATGACTACTCAAGGTTCGCGCGAACTTTGGGAACACTCTACAAAGTGTGCTATAGCATCTGAAATGCTTGCTGAGGAATACAAGGTAATAAACCCTGATGACGCTTTTGTTATTGGTTTTTTACATGACATAGGCAAAATTCTTTTAAACGCTAAAAACCCTATAAAATATTCAAAAGTAAGATATATTGCGCAGCAAAATCAAGCTGATTTAGTGGAAATCGAAGATTCTTTCTTTGGTACAAATCACTGTGTACTAGGGGCACTGGTTTCAAAAAAATGGCAACTGCCCGTGATTTTAACCAACTGTATCAGGTATCATCATAATCCTGTGCAATCATCCTTGCCTGTTGCATGTGGCATAGTTTACATTGCAGACAGGCTTGTGCAGCCCAAAATCCCAACACCGATTTTAGACCCTAAAATTATGGATAGACTTGATATTCAAATAAATGACCCTATTGCACTTAGGGAAAGCATACTTGCAAGAGCTTCAATATTCCTAAAAGAAATGCAAAGCCCTGCTTAAATTAGTCAAAAAGCCCCATTTGGCCGTTTTGACCGATGTATTTTATCCCAAGGTGACTGTATGCTGCTTTTGTGGCGCAACGTCCTCTGTTTGTACGTGCAAGCAAGCCTTTTTGCAGTAAATAAGGTTCATACACATCTTCAATCGTTCTGACATCTTCGCCAAGTGCGACAGATAGTGTCTCAACTCCCACCGGGCCGCCGTCATAGCTGTTTATAATCAGCTCAAGCAAGGCTCTGTCTGTGTTATCGAGCCCTAAATTATCGATACATAGCGAATCGAGTGCTTCTTTGGCAATTTGTTTTGTAATTTTTCCGTCATATTTAACAAGAGCATAATCAGCGCTTCTCTTGATTAATCTGTTTGCAATTCTCGGGGTTGCTCTTGAGCGCGAGGCAATTTCAATTGCTCCATCGTCATCAATTTCTATGTTGAGAATTTTTGCACTTCTTTTTATAACTTGCGCGAGTTCTTCAACAGTGTAGAATTCCAACCTGTGTATAATTCCGAACCTGTCTCTTAATGGCCCTGATAATGCGCCTGCTTTTGTTGTTGCTCCAATAAGGGTGAACTTTGGCACAGGCACGCGCATTGTTTTAACGCTTTGACTTTTACCTGTTGTAAGGTCAATGAAAAAATCCTCCATTGCAGGGTATAAAATTTCTTCCGCGATTTTATTCAGTCTGTGAATTTCATCAATAAATAAAATCTCGCCGCCTTTTAGTGACATTAAAATACCTATAATATCCCTTGGGCGCTCAAGCGCAGGTGCTGAAGTTATTTTAATGTTTACTCCTATTTCATTTGCAATAACTCCCGCAAGAGTGGTTTTTCCAAGTCCGGGTGGCCCGTAGAAAAGCAGGTGGTCAAGCGGTATGTTTCTTTTTTTGCTTGCTTCAATAGTTATTTTAAGAGTTTCTTTCAGTGCGCTTTGACCGATGTACTCATTAAATGTTTTTGGACGAATATTTTTTTCATATGTCTTGTCAAAATCTGACTCTTTAGCGTCTAAATCTTGAGATTTGCACATAGGCGCATCAGAGGATGCGCCTTGTGACTTGTTATTTTTTCTGTTTTTATCGTCGTCTGAGATTATCATCTTATCTTAAGAATCTTAAGTAAATATAAACTGTACTCATAAATAGAGCTACAAATGTTGTAATTGCACCGTATTTTAAGTAGTACATAAATGATATCGGGCGTCCGTGCTTTGCAGAGTTTTCGCTAACGATAACATTTGCTGCAGCACCGATTATTGTTAGGTTTCCACCCAAACATGCGCCAAGTGACAAGCACCACCATAGAGGGTGAGTATACTCTGTTCCCATAGTCTGAGAAATTGTAGCAAGCATAGGTGCCATAGTTGCTGTATATGGGATGTTATCAATAATACCGGATAAGATACCCGAAGCCCAAAGGATAATCATAGCGGTTGCACTTTGAGAACCGTTTGTCACTTCAAGCAGCCAGTTTGCCATAAGCCTGATACCGCCTGACGCTTCAAGACCGCCTATAATAATGAATAAACCAATGAAGAAGAATATTGTATTCCATTCAACTTCAACCAAGATTTTTGCAGGTTTTTCAAATATTAAAAGTACGCTCGCACCAATCATTGCAATCAGGAATGTCGGAATGTGAGTTATGTCATGTGCCATAAAACCAAGTATTACAAGCAACAGTACTATACCGCTTCTTATAGCAAGAAGTTTATCAGTTATTGTGTTTGAGTTGTCAATTTCAGCAACTGAGGCCATTTTTTCAGGCGTGCTTTTAAGTTGTTTTCTGAACATAAAGATAAGTAAGCCCACGCAAACAAGGAAAATATAAAATACTATGTCGGTAAGTTCTTTTATAAAGTCCATAAAGCTAAAGCCTGCAGCCGAACCTATGATGATGTTCGGCGGGTCACCGATAAGTGTTGCCGTTCCGCCGATGTTAGAACATATAATTTCACTGATTAAAAAAGGAACAGGATTTAAGTCCAGTTTCTTGCAGGCTGCAAAAGTAATAGGCATAACAAGGATTACCGTTGTTACGTTATCTAAAAATGCGCTTGCAAAAGCAGTGAAGAAAGCAAGTGAAAAAAGTACAAGTTTCGGCTTGCCTTTTGTATGTTTTAAGATTTCATTTGCCATCCAAGTGAACATACCTGATTTTGCTGCAATGTGAACGATTATCATCATTGAGACAAGCAGGAATATTACATTGAAATCAATAAAATTTGTAAAGTATTCAGCAAGACCTTCTGCTGTTTTTTCGGTTTGCAAAAGACCTAAGAATAATGTTAAGCATGCGCCCAAAAGTGCAATTGTAACTTTGGAAATTTTTTCCCAGGCTATAAAAATGTATGCAACAATAAGAATCGAAGCAGATACAATCACAGCATTTTGGCTCGCCAGCGTGTGTAAGTGTTCCAAAATTTTCTCCTCTCAAAAAAAATATAACTACGTCTTATTCTATCTGCTAAAAAATATTAGTCAAAACAGTAATAAATTTTTTTTATGTTTTTGTGATAGTATTAGTTTAAAGGGAGAAAATTCAGGAGAGTTTATGAGCCTAGTCGATATACTTTTAAAAATATTTAAAGACCCAAACGAGAGAAAAATAAATAAAATTATGCCAATTGTTGAGCATATAAACGCTCTTGAAGAGGAATTCTCTAAGCTCACAGACGAACAGTTGAGAGCTAAAACTGACGAATTCAGAGAAATTTTATCCAAAAGAGAAACATCAACTGATTTTAAAAAAGATAGAGAACTTGAAAAAGCTGCACTGGATGCCATTTTGCCCGAGGCTTTTGCAACCGTTAGGGAAGCGGGCAAAAGGGTGCTTAACATGCGCCACTTTGACGTGCAGTTGATAGGCGGAATATTTCTTCACAATGGTCACATTGCCCAGATGAGAACAGGGGAGGGTAAAACCCTTGTTGCAACTCTTCCTGCTTACCTTAACGCTCTAACGGGCAAGGGTGTGCATGTAATTACGGTTAATGATTATCTTGCAAAACGTGACTCTGACTGGATGGGCAAAATTTATAAGTTCTTGGGGCTAAGTGTCGGGGTTATTTTATCTCAAGGCTCAGGGCACAATGACTTTGAATCAAAAAAACAAGCCTATGCTTGCGATATTACTTACGGTACAAATAATGAATTTGGTTTTGATTATCTTCGCGATAACATGTCCTCATCCCTCGAGGCTCTTGTTCAAAGACCTTATAACTATGCAATTATCGATGAAGTGGACAGTATTTTAATTGATGAAGCAAGAACCCCTCTTATCATCTCAGGCAGACTTGAAAAATCGGCTGAAACATACAAGACTATGGCTAGAATTGCTCCTCTTTTAAATAAAGTAGAGCACTATGAAGTTGATGAAAAAAATAAAAATATTATCTTAACCGAAGATGGTATCGATAAGGCATGCGAGCTTTTAGGGGTAGATGATTTATTTGATATTCACACTCAATATGCTCATCATCTGCTTCAGGCGCTAAAGGCAAAAGAATTATTCATAAAAGATACCGACTATGTAGTTAAAGACAACGAAGTTATGATAGTGGACGAGTTCACAGGTCGTATAATGGAGGGCAGACGCTGGTCTGAGGGTCTGCATCAGGCAATTGAAGCTAAAGAGGGTGTTGCAATTCAAGATGAGACTCAAACACTTGCCAGCATTACTTTTCAAAACTTATTTAGACTGTACCCGAAACTATCAGGCATGACAGGTACGGCAATGACCGAAGAAGCAGAGTTTGGAAAGATTTACAATCTTCCTTGTACGGAAATTCCTACAAATAAGCCTGATATCAGGATTAATTACCCTGATGTAATTTATAAAACCCGCGAGATGAAATATCTAAAAGTTGCCGATGAAATTGAAAAAATGGCAAAAATGGGCAGACCGACTCTTGTAGGTACTATTAGTATTGAAAAATCCGAGTATCTCTCTGCACTGCTTAAAAAACGAGGTATTAAGCATAATGTCTTAAACGCTAAGGCACATGAAAGAGAAGCTTATATTATCGCTCAGGCAGGACGTGTTAACGCCGTTACTATTGCAACAAATATGGCAGGTCGCGGTACTGATATTTTACTTGGCGGTAACCCTGAATACCTTGCAAAAGAGGATTTGGATTCAAAAGGAATAACCCCCGATGCTCCTGATTATGAAGCGCAAAAAGAGGCCGCTCTTGAGCGCGCAAGGAAAATTACCGAAGAAGAACACGCAAAAGTTGTAGCGCTTGGCGGTTTGCACGTTATAGGTACTGAGCGCCATGAGTCAAGACGTATAGATAACCAGCTTCGCGGTCGTGCAGCGCGTCAGGGCGACCCCGGGTCTACAAGGTTTTTCTTATCTTTGGAAGATGATTTGATGAGAATTTTTGGCGGGGATAAAATTTCTGCCCTTATGAGTATGTTAAATATTGAAGAAGATATGGCTATAGAAAATCCTCTTATAACACGTCAAATCGAATCTGCGCAGAAAAAAGTCGAAACTTATCACTTTGACATAAGAAAAAGCGTTCTTGAATATGACGATGTCATTAATATTCAAAGGGAAAAATTCTACATTCAAAGGCGAAAAGTTCTTGCTTCAAAGAATTTAAGCTCTGATATTAACTATATGATAAACCTTGAAGTTGATAAAATTCTAAGGCAGTATATTTCTCCTGATATGCCTCCTGCCGAGTATGTTAAAGACGACATAAAAATGCTCACAAATGAAATTCACTCGGTATTTCCGCAACTTGTTGATGTTACGGTCAATGACCTTATGGAAAAAAGATATCAGGAGATGTCTGATTACCTAAAAGTGCTTGTAAACAGCGCGTATAAAGAGATGGAAGAGACATCGGTTGCAGGTTTTAACGATGTTATGTCTCGATACGGCAACGCTGACGTTAAAAAACAAGAACCTTTTTCTGATGATAATGTCATGAGAACTCTTGAGAGAGATGTACTTTTGCAAGTAATTGACTCTAAGTGGATTGACCATTTGAACAACATTGACGCCCTAAAAGACTCTATCGGTCTTGTTGCTTACGGGCAAAAAGACCCGCTTATTGAGTATAAAAAAGAGGCGTTTAACCTCTTTAACTCCATGATGTCAGATATTCAGTCAGAAACTGTAAGACACTTGTTTAGAGCGCGTTTTGGAATACAAATTATAGATGAAAACGAAAATCCGCTTGAAGACGTTCCCTTTATGGGCACTGATGCAGAAACAGAAACCGAGCTTACTCGTGCTCTTAAAAATTCAACTTCTAACTATGTGGATGAAGAGCCAAAGGATGATATGCCAAAAGTCGGCAGAAATGACCCTTGTCCTTGCGGAAGCGGTTTGAAGTATAAAAAATGTTGTGGAAAAGATAAAGTTTAGAATGAAAAAGAGCCCGTGCGCGAGGCTCTTTTTGATTTTCGTATCTTAATCGGCGCACTCCAGATAAAAACTTGAGCCTTGTTTTGTACCTCTTTGTTCAAAAATTTTATCTATCAAATTTAGTGTTTCAAATTTGTTATTTACCCATTTTGGTGCAATAAGAGTTTTTGAGTATCCGCTGCCTGCAAGCCTGTGAATTGTTGTGCTTGGCGGTAACAGTTCCAAAAAATCGCAGACCAAATTGCAGTATTTTTCCATATCAAGGAGTTTTATTTTTTCATCCTTATATATTTTGGCAAGCGGTGCATCCTCTAAAACCGTAAGCATATGAAGTTTCACCCCGTCGACTTTTAGCGCTGCAAGTCTTTTTGCGCTTTGTTTTATCATTTCATCATCTTCATCAATCAAGCCTAAAATCATATGCACACAGACATTTATATCTCTTTCTTTAGCAAGATTATATGTTTTTAAAAAACATTCATAATCGTGTCCTCGGTTGATTTTTTTAAGAGTAGGGTTATGTGTACTCTGCAAACCTAGCTCAAGCCAAGGGTTTTTGTATGTTGCAATTAAGTCGAGTTTTTCTTCATCAAGGCAATCAGGTCTTGTGCCTATTGAAATACCGACTATCTTATCATCACAGAAAGCCTCATCGTATATATTTTTGAGTTTTTCTACAGGTGCGTAAGTGTTAGAAAATGCCTGAAAATATGCAAGAAATTTTTTTGCTCCAAAACGCTCTGATAGTGTTTTTATGCCTGTATACACCTGATTTTTTATATCCAGCTTATTTGAATGAGCTTTAGAAAAACTCCCCGACTCATCGCAAAATATGCAGCCGCCCTTTGATATTGTGCCGTCACGGTTAGGGCAGGAAAAACCTGCATCCAGTGTGATTTTATATATTTTCTCTCCGAATTTTTCTTTTAAATATTCACTAAAGGCATAATATGCTTTTTGCATTCATCCACCACTTTTCACAATAAAATTTTATTATCTGTTTAAAGATTTGGCAAATTAATTAAGAATTATGTTATAATTAATAAAAAGACAGTTTATTTAGGTGGATTTATGAGAATTTTAATTTCTAATGATGACGGTATAGCTGCAACAGGTATAAAAGCTTTAATTACCCGTCTGTCAAAAGAACATGATGTATATGTAGTAGCGCCAGATAGGGAAAGAAGTGCTGCAGGTCACTCGCTTACCTTGCATACTCCACTTAGGGTTGAAGAGCTTGAATCGCAGTTTGGCGCAAAAAGAGTCTGGGTGACATCTGGTACACCGGGAGATTGTATTAAACTTGGAATTTGCGCGGTGCTGGAGCAAGGTGAATTACCAAACATTGTAATATCAGGTATTAACCACGGCCCAAACTTAGGTACGGATATTTTATACTCAGGTACGGTAAGTTGTGCTATGGAAGGCGCTATGCTTGATTACCCCAGCATTGCGGTATCTCTTGCAAGTATGACATCAGACCCTATGTATTTTGATGTAACTGCAGATTTTATTGCTAAATTTTTGCCTAAAATTCAAAAAATAAATTTCCCGAAAAAAACAATATTGAATATCAATACTCCTGCGCTTGAGGAAGAAGATATTGCAGGGGTAGAAATAACTAAACTCGGCACAAAAATGTTCACCGACAACTATGAAAAACGTATTGACCCCAGAGGCAAAGTTTACTATTGGATGGCCGGTGAACTCACTACAAAACATGAAGAAGACGGCACGGACATAAGCGCTGTAAGGGCAAACAGGATATCAATTACCCCCGTTACTTTTGAGATGACCCATAAGAGCATTATGGCTGATTTGGAAAAAGAATTCTGCAAAGACGGAATTTGCGACTGGTACGGATATGGCTCAAATAATTCTTAATGGTACAAAAAAAGATGTGCCCGATAATACTACTCTTGATGCGCTGATTTCTGCAATGGAGCTGCCAAAGTTTTTTGTTGTGGAGAAAAATCTCAAAATAATTTATAAGGAAGATTATAAAAATCATGTGCTTAAAGATGGTGATACGCTTGAGATTGCATCATTTTGTGGCGGAGGTTAGCTTTTTGATATTATGATTTTATTGTGCTAAAATTTTTCCTGTAGATTTTATGGGGAAAATATGAAAAAACGCGCTTATATTAGTGTTTATGACAAGACAAATATTGTAGAGCTTGCAAAAAGATTGACACAATCCGGCTGGGAGATAGTATCAACAGGTAATACCTGTAAACTTCTAAATGATAATGGCATCAAAGCCATTGAAAGTTCTACAATTACAGGATTTAGCGAATTGTTGGGGGGTAAAGTAAAATCACTTCACCCCGATATTTTTGCTCCTATTTTAGCTAATGAAAATGAGCAAAAAGAGCTAAAATGTCCTCCTTTTTCTCTTGTTGTAGTAAATCTTTATCCTTTTGAAAAATATAAAGGTGTTAATGCAGATATCGACACTTTGTTAAAAAATATAGACATAGGCGGTGTGGCACTTCTTAGAGCTGCTGCTAAAAACTATAAAAATGTGACCGTTATTTGCGATGCAAATGACTACGAGCTTGATTTTGATAACATTGATGAGAAATCAAGGGAAGCCCTTGCGCTAAAAGTATATGAGCTTACTTCAAAATACGACTATACAATCCTTGAAGAATTATCTTATAACTTTGGTGCTAGTAATAAAGAGTCATTACCCGAGCTTAAGGCGATATACTTAAATAAAGTCAGTGATTTAAGATATGGTGAAAACCCTCACCAAAAGGCCGCTTTATACTCTTATGATACGCAGATTGATTATGAGATACTAAACGGTAAAGAGATGTCATATAATAATATCCTTGATGCGACAGCTGCTGTGAATATTGCAAGCGAGTTTTATGATGTATCTGCCTGTGTAATAGTAAAGCATACAAACCCATGCGGTGTGGCACTTGGCAAAAGTACGCTGGATGCATGGCAAAAGGCGCTTGACTGTGACCCGCTAAGTGCTTTTGGAGGTATTGTAGCGTTCACTAAAGAAGTTGATGAAGAAGTTGCAAAATGCCTGACTTCAATGTTTTTAGAGATAGTAATTGCACCATATTACACGGATAATGCTCTTGAGATTTTAAAAACAAAGAAAAATTTAAGAGTAATAAAAATCAATACTGACTTAAAACAATATCAAAACTTTGTACCTCAGGAGGTTAAGCTTACCCCCTTTGGTGTTTTGGTGCAGGAAAAAGACACACTTGAGCTTGACCCTGATAAGTTTAAGATAGTAAGCAAACTAAAACCTACTCAAGAGCAAATTGAAGATATGGTATTTGCTTTTAAAATAGCAAAACATGTTAAATCTAACGGTATAGTTGTTGCAAAAGATTTAAGGACTCTTGGTATATGCGGCGGACAGACTTCAAGAGTAGGTGCGGTAGAAATAGCAATAAACCGTGTCTGCGATTCGCCTAAAGGGGCAATTTTGGCAAGCGACGGATTTTTCCCTGCTATAGATAATATTCACCTTGCGGCTCAAAACAGAATTGCGGCAATTATTCAACCTGCAGGTTCCATAAAAGATAAAGAAGTTATCGAAACTGCTGATAAAATGGGCTTGATTATGGCGGCCACAGGTATTAGACACTTTAGACATTAACGGAACAAATTTTATGAAAAATGCAGATAAAAAAGCGCTTTTTGGTTTGTGTACGGGGCATTTTATGGTCGACTGGTATGCCTCAGTCCTTGTGCCTTTGTATCCTGTAATTACTGCTAAACTTGGTATATCGCTTTCATTTATTAGTGCAATTATTGCCTTTGGACATATGTTCTCATCAATGCTGCAGCCTGTTTTTGGCTATGTGTCAGATAAACTAAGGCACAGGACATTTATGTTCTGGGGACTTGTGATGTCATCTGTTTTTATACCTCTAACTGTTGTATCTCACACCCCTGAACTTTTAACCTTATTTTTAATTTTTGGTATGTGCGGTAACGCTTTTTATCACCCTCAGGTCACTTGTCTTGTAAATACATTTAGCTATAACAATCCTAAACTAACAAAATATATGGGAGTATTTCTGGGTTTAGGGACAATCGGCTACGCCATTGGCCCTGTGTGCTCTTCAGGCATGGTGCAAAACTTTGGAGAAAGTTCTTTGCTTTTCTTCACTGTCCCCGGGGTTTTAACTGCTTTATTTATATACTTTGTTGTGCCAAAAATCCCTCAGGAATCATTATGCTCCGCGCATGAGAAATTTCTGCCCATAATGAAAGAAATCCTTAGTTCAAAAGCAATTTTGGGGCTTATATTAATCTCTGTGGTTAAATCAGGTGTTAGTATAAGCTTTGGCACTTATATGCCGTTTATTTTGGAGAAAAACGGCTTTACGCTAAGTCAAATCGGGCTTATTGTAACGCTTTTCTTTACCATTAGCGGTTTTGCTACAATGATTAGCTCAAAAATCGAAGAAAAAATCGGCGGAGCAAACGTCATCAGACTTTCATTCTTCTCAATTTTACCCCTAACTTTACTATTTTTATATGTAATGAAGTTTTTACCGGTTTTATCTGCAATATTGTTCATTTTAACTGGGTTCTTTATCCTTTTGTCGGTTTCTGTTACGCTTGTGAGTGCACAGAAAATAATGAGCAGACACAAAGGCGTGATATCAGGCGTTATGCAAGGATTTAGCTGGGGCTTGGGCGCTTTGTTTTTAGCTCCAATGGGTTTAATCGGTCAGCACTTTGGCGTTGAAAAGATTTTAATCATAATGAGTATAATTGCATTTTTAACAGGCGCTTTTGGTATTTCAAAAGAGTTAAAAAATATATTTGAAAGTAAATTTTCTTAAGTTAAATTATCCCATCCATTGACATGTTAAGTGCATATCTTGCTGCTCTTATGGGAGATGTAAAAGATGTACCCGTGATTTTTGTAAGACAAGGTGTAAGCTCTTCGGCCGAATTTACTTTGTAAGGTGTCCAATCTCCAATTGCTAAGTATATTTGTTTATAATTATCTTCATATTCTGTATTAAAAAGTGTATAGGCTTGTTTGACGCTCATTACTTTTTCTTTATCTGCTAATTCTCCAAAAAGTTCATAAAATTTTCTCTCACCTCTTTTTTTGTACTCTATAAGGTCTTTGAATTCTTTTTCGCTAATACGGCAAGAGCTTAGTTTTTTTCCTGTAAGCGGAAATATTTCAGACAAATTGCATTTGAAATCGCAATGGTTTCCGCCGGTGTAGTTTATGCCATCTTTTACCGCTTTCATTATGTATTCGCCTTGTTCAAAATGTCTGGTTAGCCCATCTTTTCTTGAGGAGCAAAATTCTGATATTTGTCCGTTCTCGTCTAATGAGCCTACTCCTTCGACATTTTTTGCAAGCAAAACAATGTTAAAACTTTCTTTTCCTCCGTTTCCTGCGGATACAAAAATCTTTGTGCCTTGATTTGCCAATGTGTTTACTAAATCTACTATTTCTGCTGTGTCTTCAATGTCTGCAAAAACACTTTTTACTTCGTCGTTGTCCTCAAAGCTTTTTGCAATTTTTGAAGCAATTTCGTTGTAGCTGCTAAAGTTTTTATCAGCAAAGTATTCGTAAAATTCATTAGGATAAATGTCTGCCCAAGAAAAATTTATTTCATCGGCATTTTGATACTTCGTGACAAGTTTTTTTAATGCATGGTTTATGTTGCCTTCGTTATCATACTCTTCCTGTATATCTGCATAAATATAATTTGCAAAGGGATTATTTACAAACGCGTATCTTGCAACCATTTGTCCATGCGGTATGTGTGGTATTTGTTGAATTCTAAAGTTTCCGTCACTAATGTAGTATGCGGGTTCTTTAAATTTATCTATAATTAAAACTGTTTTGGGCTCTATATCGGCGGTTTTTATAAACTTTCCTTTCTCATCAAGGATTTTTATTCTAATGCTTCCGTCGCTATTTATGCCAACTTTTATGAGGTTATAAACTTTGCAATTTTTTGGATTAAACCAAGTTACTCTTTTTGACGGCGCCTCAAAGCTTGTATCCGTAAGTATTTCCATGTCGCTATCAGTAGCATCGGGATAGCAGTTTTGCGCATTTCTTTTTATACTGTTAAGTGCAAAAACATTTGTTCTAAGAGTATATAGTCGCTCGAGCTGTCCTTGTTGCGATTTATCCTGTGTATCTATATTATTTCTTTTGCCCAGGAAAGACATAGAGTATTGTCTGCGGCAATAAGGAGTGCTTATTATTGAATTAACTTTCATAACACTATTTTTAAACTTGTAAACCCGCATTTTTGCAGTATTTTAAAAAAAATATTACAAAATCTTAACATTTATATAAACAAACGGCAATTTTTTTAAATAAAAATACTTTATTAAAGCATAGGAAACGGGATTTAAAATTTAAAGGGAGAAAGATATGGCTATCGGAGCTAAGGACAAAATTGATGCACTTTTAGTGAAAAAATATCAAGGTCTAAAAGTTGATAACCCTGTTATTCAAACATCAATGGTTGACCCTTCAAAAATGCTTGATGCAATGAATGATTTTGCAATGGTTCATATGAACGCTCTAAATCTTCAACAACAGCTTAAATCAACTTGCATTAAAGCCATTTCTTTAAACATTCAATATCGTAAATCAAGAAACTTAAAACCTGTTCAAAAACAAGCGCAAGCTGCAAGGTAAGTGTGTTATAATTGCAAAATGAAAGATTTTGCAAAAAGATTAATGCTTGCCTCAAACTCGCCACGCAGAAAAGAGCTGCTTGAGCGAAACGGATACAATTTTGACGTTATTACATCTGATTATAGGGAAGAAAAATTTGAAAAATTTTCATATAAAAATATAAAAAAGAATTCATCAGGTAAGGCACTTGCTGTCGCAGATGTTATAGATTTTCCTGCAATAGTAATTGGTGCTGATACCATGGTAATCCTCGATAGTGTGTGTTTATTAAATAAGCCTCAGGATATTTCCGAGGCTATTTTTATGTTAAAAAGACTTAGCGGTAAATCTCACGATGTTGTAACCTCAATTACCCTTGTTGACAGTGTTTCAAAAGAGCAATTGACGAGATTTTCTAAGACAAAAGTCTATTTTAGAGAACTTCTGGACGATGAAATTATAAACTATATAAATTTAAAAAACCCTCTTGATAAAGCAGGAAGTTACGGTATTCAGGATTTTATTTCTTTTGAACAGTCAAAAAACCCTCCAAAAGAGAGTTTTATAGAAAAAATTGAAGGCGATTATTATAATGTTGTTGGCCTTGATGTTGGGCTTTTAGCGCAAATGCTAAAAGAGTTTTAATGGGGTTTACTTTCGCTTTTATGTGTAGTTTAATAGGTTTGTAGGAGCATAATCAAGATGGGTTCGTATGATTGAGATTTTAAAAACACAAGATAATAACGAACTTGTTGAGGTCAGCATTTCTGAAGCTCAATGTGGCTCTTGGTTTAACCTTATTGACCCTACTTATGAAGAAATTCAAAAAGTTTCTCTTGTTTTAAATTTGGATGAAAGCTTTTTAAGGAATTCTCTTGACGTTGACGAGCGCTCGCGTATGGAGTATGAAGACGGACATCTTTTAATAATTACAAATATTCCTGTAATGGAGGATGAGGGCGCTTTTGATACTTTGCCTCTTGGTATAATTTTTACCCCGACAAGTTTTATTACTGTCTGTTCTAAAGAAAACCGTATTATAAGCTCGTTTAATAAAGAAACTGCAAGCTTTTTTGATACAAGAAATAAAACAAGGTTTTTGCTAAATATTTTGTTCCGTTCTACAAAATATTACTTAAGATATTTGAATTTTATTAACAAGCAAACGGATAAAATTGAAGATGATTTGCGCCGTACAATGAAAAACAAAGCACTTTTTCAGTTGTTTGAGGCACAGAAGTCACTTGTTTACTTCACAACTGCACTAAAAGACAACTATATTGTGCTGCAAAAGATTATGCGTCTTACAAAGTCGGCTTATAATACTCCGCTTAAATTTAGCGAAGATGATATAGACTTGTTGGAAGATGTAATCATTGAAAATAAACAGGCGCTTGAGATGGTTGAAATGCATAGAAACATCTTGGAAAATATGATGGACGCCTTTGCTTCAATTATCTCTAACAACCTTAATATCGTGATGAAATTTTTGACATCTATTACAATTATTCTTGCAATTCCTACCATGTTTGCAAGTTTCTGGGGTATGAATGTTCATGTACCTTTTGCGCTGCACCAGTTTGGGTTTGTAATTGTTGTTTTAATTTCTGCAATTGGAGCAATGCTTGCTGCAGCTTTGTTTGCTAAAAAAGGAATGTTTTAAGTATAAAAAAACGGACACGCTTAGTTAATTTTAACCTGGAGTGTGTCCGAAAGATACGAAACCTACGTAGTAAATTTTCTACGGGGCGGCACAAGCCCAGTAGAAAATTTATAGCTACTCCTGCTCACTTGCATCCCACCTTATCCTCAAATAACCACTGGAGCCGTTACCACCTGAGCCTTGTTCAAAGGAGTCACCTACTACTCCTCCGCCTCCGCCTCCGCTTCCTCCAAATTC
>CALUSB010000013.1 GCA_944323335.1 Candidatus Gastranaerophilales bacterium | reverse complement strand
TTTTTTCTAACGTGGCACAAGCCACGTATGGAAAAAACTACGTTTTGGAAATTACATCATTCCCATTCCGCCGCCCATGCCGGACATATCAGGCATAGCCGGTGCTTTTTCTTCAGGAATATCAACAACAGCCGCTTCAGTTGTAAGAAGCATTGAAGCAACACTTGCAGCGTTTTCCAGAGCTGACCTTGTAACTTTTGCAGGGTCAACAATACCTGCTTTAAACATATCACCGTATGTATTTGTCAGAGCATCATAACCATATGCGCCTGATTCTTTCTTAACGGCATCAACTACAACGTCACCCTTAGCTCCTGCGTTATTTGCAATTGTTGTCAAAGGTATATCAAGAGCTGATGTTAAAATCTTGAAGCCGATTTTTTCATCATCGGATGTAAATGTTTTGTTTTCTAAAACATTTTCAAGAACTTGTTGAACACGAACAAGAGCAACACCGCCGCCGGGGACGATACCTTCTTCTTGAGCCGCACGAGTAGCATTCAGCGCATCTTCAATTCTCAGTTTAGATTCTTTAAGTTCAACTTCGCTTGCTGCACCAACTTCAATAACTGCTACACCGCCTGATAATTTAGCAACTCTTTCTTGAAGTTTTTCTTTATCGTATTCACTGTCAGATTGTTCGATTTGTTTTTTCAAAAGTGCAACTCTTTCATCAACTGCAGCTTTTGTTTCAGTACCTACAACAATTGTAGTTTCATCTTTTGTAACCGTTACTCTTCTTGCTCTGCCAAGTTGTTGTACTGTTACGTTTTCAAGCTTGATACCGAGTTCTTCAGTGAACATTTGACCGCCTGTTAAAATAGCGATATCTTCAAGCATTGCTTTTCTTCTGTCACCAAAACCCGGAGCCTTAACTGCAACTGCTCTTAAAACTTTTCTCATTGTGTTTACAACAAGTGTAGCTAGAGCTTCACCTTCAACATCTTCAGCGATAATCAAAAGTGATTTACCGTCACGTGCAACTTGCTCTAAAATTGGTACTAAATCTGCAATAAGGTTGATTTTTTTGTTTACGCAAAGTACATAAGCGTCTTCTAAAACTGCTTCCATACGTTCAGCATCTGTAATGAAGTAAGGTGAAATATAACCTTTGTCAAATTGCATACCTTCAACAACTTTCTTATCAGTTCCAAAGGTTTTTGATTCTTCAACTGTTATAACACCGTCTGTTCCGACTGCTTCCATACAATCAGCAATTAAGTTACCGATAAATTTGTCATTACCTGCTGAAATTGAAGCAACTTGAGCTCTCATTTCCTTAGAGTCAACAGATTTTGACATAGCTTTAATTTCTTTAACTGCTTCTTCAACGGCTTTTGTAATACCGCGTTTAATACCCATAGGGTTAGCGCCTGCAGCAAGGTTTCTTAATCCTGCACGATAAATTGCTTGAGCAAGAACTGAAGCGGTTGTTGTACCGTCGCCTGCTACATCGTTTGTTTTTGAAGAAACATCTTTTAAAAGTTGTGCACCTGCATTTTCTAAACCGTCTTTAAGTTCGATTTCTTTTGCAATAGTTACACCATCGTTAACGATTTGAGGGCCGCCGAATTTCTTTTCAAGAATTACGTTTCTGCCTTTAGGGCCAAGTGTGACCTTAACAGCGTCAGCAACGGCGTCTACACCTCTTAGTAAGGCTTCGCGCGCTTGAGCGTCAAATACTATTTTTTTAGCCATTTTTTATATCTCCTTATATTATCATTCGGTTAAAATTACCAACAGTTTCGTCTTTTGCTTTCTCAACGAAAGCTCAAGACTTCACTCTGTACAAAGTTACTCAATAATTGCCAATACGTCTTTTACAGAGAGAATTTTATACTCAACTTCGTCGATTTTTACATCTGTACCTGAATATTTTGCAAATAAAACTTTATCTGCAACTTTAACATCCATTTCCTCTCTTGTTCCGTTGTCGTTGAATTTACCCGGGCCAACTGCAATTACTTCACCTTTTTGGGGTTTTTCTTTTGCACTGTCGGGTATAAAAATACCGCCTGATGTTTTTTCTACATCGTCGATAACCTTAATCACGATTTTGTCTGCCAACGGTTTAATTGTTGTCATGGTATTATCCTCCTTTTTTCAACTTTATGAGTAAATCATATAATTTTTTTCTTTGCATGGAGGAATTATTAACAAAAAATTAATTATTCAAAAACTTAGAAAATACGCTTAAATAAATAATAAACGCACAAATGACAAGAATAACGCCCATTATCTTCATAAATATTTCTGAAACATTTGAAAACAGACGGGCTTTTTTAACAAACGAAGTAAATACCCCTGCAAGAACTATAATAACTCCTTGCCCCAAAGAAAACATAAACAGCATAAAAGCAGCATATACAAGGTTTGCACTAAGAGATGCAAAACTCATAATGCCGACAAGAATAGGAGTTGAGCAAGGTGTTGCGGCAAGCGCAAAAAGCGAGCCTAAAATAAAAGGGTAAATAAACAAACTATGCGCATCGCCCTTTGGCATTTTCTTTACTATTACGGGAAAATTAAACTCTATAAGCCCCGTCAGATTTAAACCAAAGAGCAAAATAACAGACGCTATAATTATTACCCAATACGCCCCGCCTATTGATACAAAAGCTCTGCCGCCAAGAGCGCAAATGACGCCAACTATTGTAAGTACGAAAGATAAGCCTACAACAAAAGAAAGCAGCTGCAAAAAAGTCTTAAAGCCCGACTCTTCACTGTATCCGCCGACATAACCCACAACAATAGGCAAAACCGATAGTGAGCAGGGCGACAAAGACGCAATGACACCTCCTAAAAATGAAATTAAAAGAAAAAGATAGGAAAATTCCTGCGTCTTTATATATGTTGTTAAATTAGCGACAAAAGCTTCCATTTTTTACCTACTTGATGTTTACGATATTGCTCTCAATTTCATCATCTTCAATGAAACCTTCGACTTTTTTAAATGTCTTTCCGTCTTTTGTTTCAAAAATAAGCGTAGGTACAAGAGTTATTTTATATTTTTTAATTAAAGCCTTATTTTTATCCGTTTGCTCTGACACGTTAATTTCTTCAAAAGTAACGGCGTCTTTATAATCCTCTACTATACCCACCATCTCTTTTGAAACTTTTTTACAATCTGAACACATAGGAGAGTAGAACTTAATAACTTTTGCTTTTCCGTTTTGTGCACTTACTTCTTCTTTTGCGCGAGCATCAAGAGCATTTGACTCAAGATAAGCATATAAACCCAAAGGTATTGCAAAAATTAATAAAACTATAATCCAATTTTTCATATTTAACCTTTCTTAAAATACCCCTAAATTATATATGTTAGCAAAATAAAATTCAATTTAGCCAAGCGGGCAGTTTATACTTCGCTAATGCCTCTAAACTGCAGCGCTTTTGCAATATGGCTTGAGTCAATATTTTCCCTGTTTTCTATATCTGCTATTGTGCGCGAAATTTTTAAAATTCTCTCGTATGCTCTTGCCGAGAGGTTAAATTTTGATATGGCAAATTTTAGCATTTTTTCTGACTCGCTATCAATCTTGCAATACTTTTTAACAAGCTTTGCGCTAAGCTCTGAGTTTGTTAAAATGCCGTCATTTTTGTATCTTTCAATTTGAATTTTTCTTGCGACAATCACTCTTTTTCTTATTTCACAAGAGCTCTCAGCATCTTCTTTTATATTTATAAGTTCATCTTCGCTCAATCTTGCAACTTCAATTTGAAGGTCAATCCTATCTAATAGCGGCCCTGAAAGACGAGAACGGTAACGCTTTATTTGAAAATCGCTGCAGGAGCAGTGTTTCTTTGGGTCGCCTAAAAACCCGCAGGGGCAAGGATTCATAGCGGCAAGCAAAATAAAATTGGCGGGATACTTTACACTTCCTGACGCGCGAGAAATCGTCACAAACCCATCCTCAAGAGGCTGCCTTAAAACCTCAAGCACCTGACGGGGGAACTCTACCATCTCATCTAAAAATAACACTCCCCTGTGCGCTAATGTTATCTCACCCGCGCGCACTTTTGTGCCGCCGCCTATTATCCCGACAGCTGAAGCACTGTGGTGAGGAGAGCGAAACGGACGCGTTGAGATAAGCGGTTTATCATAATCAAGCAGACCTGAAGCTGAGTATATTTTTGTAAGCTCTATAGCCTCACTTTTCTCAAGCGGGGGCAAAATCGATACAAAAGCTTTTGAAAGCATGGTTTTACCGGAGCCTGGGACTCCGCACATAAGGACATTGTGCGCTCCTGAGGCTGCAATTTCAAGAGCGTATTTTGCATTTTTTTGCCCTTTAACATGTTTAAAATCAATCTCAAAATTGTCTTCTATTGATAAAAAATCATCAACCTTTTGAGAAAGAGTGTGCAAATTGCCCTCGTTGTTTAAAAAACTTACAAGCTCGTTTAAATTCTTTGCCCCCAAAGACTCAACACCCTCTACAAAACTGGCTTCTTTTAGGTTTTGATAAGGCAAAATGACTTTTTTTATACCCAAATCAGCCAATGAGCACACTATTGGCAAAATACCGCTAACAGGGCGTATTGAACCGTCAAGTGATAGCTCGCCCAAAAAAGCCGTATTATCGGGGATATTTTTTATAATATTTTCTTTTGTTAAAATCCCGACCGCCATTGCAAGGTCATAACTTGTACCTTCTTTTTTTAAATCGGCAGGGGCAAGGTTTATGACAACTTTTGTCTGGGGAAAATCGTAAGAAGAGTTTTTAATTGCAAGACGCAGGCGCTCTTTTGCCTCGCTAATTGCAGTATCTCCAAGTCCTATTATTGCAACTTGAGGAAGAGAATTTAGAACATCTACCTCAACATCTATTTTATACGCCTCAAGCCCTATAAGCGTTGCAGTTGTGATTTTTACTACCATTTTAAAATTATATCACAATACTTTATTTGTTAATTTTTTGTTACAAATTTAATATAAAAGTCAATTTTTATACTGTTTTGACTTAAATAAAGCGGAAAGGGATAGAAAATGATTAGCGGAATTAATTTTTTAGGACAAATTACACCAAAATATAATCTTCAAGCACAAAAACCTGCACTAAAACCAATGGAGTGTGATTGCTTTGTAAAAAGCACGTCTGAAAACAGCTTTATAAAATGGGCAAAAGAAAATGATTTTATGCAAAGCAACCCCGAAGAACTTTTTAGCGAAAAAAATCTGCTCGGGAAAGGGTTTTCTAATTCCGTGTATAAAATAGATGGAAATGACGAGTTTGTTTTAAGAGTCTCAAGTCGTCGAGGAGATTTAGAAAATATAAACTTATCCGAATACAAAATATATGATACCGAAGACAAAAAGCTTAAAGGCAACTTTGGACAATGCATTGCAGTACTTAACAGCGATAATAATTCAATGCCTATGATAGAAGTTTTAAAAAAACAACAAGGAATAACTAACGCTAATCCCCCTGCGAGCGCTATCTACCATGAAGACGGTTCACTTAGGGCAGGTGAAACACCTTATGAATCAAGAGAAAGAAAAGACCACTACGCAAGAAGCATGCAAATACTCGCCGACATGCCCCAAGAAGCTTATGATAAAGTAGTAAAAGACCTATGTGAACTTGGCGAATTAGGATACAAATTTGACTATTATAACCCTAATAATTTTATGCTGGATGATAAAGAAGGACATATTAATATTATTGACCTTGAAAAAGCATCAGCAGGATATGTAAATGACTTGGGAAATGCACTTTGGGCTTTAAGTGACATAGAATATCTTAAAACTTATATGAGTCAATATGATGGCACTCCGACTACAAGTGAAGAGCAAAACAGGGCATTTGAAAATACAATGACTATCATTGATAAATACGTAACCGCCCTTAAGAATAATAATAAAAAATTCTCAAGAAACGGTTATGAATTTTATACTCAGCTTTTGGGCAGTATGCCTATGAGCTTTTACTTAAGAGCAATGAATGATGAAGAAAAATGCCAAAAACTCGCCGAAATGGGAGTTTTGGAATAGCATTTTATGTATCAATGTTTGTTGCATAAACTGCATTTTGCTCGATAAAATCACGTCTTGGAGCAACATTATCACCCATTAAAACATCAAAGAGTTCATCACATAACATTGCATCTTCTATGTTCACCTTAAGAAGTGTTCTATTTGCAGGGTCCATGGTTGTTTCCCAGAGCTGCTGAGGCATCATCTCGCCAAGACCTTTAAAGCGCTGAATTTGCAAGCCCTTTTGACCCCTGTCTTCAACGAGTTTTTGAAGTTGTGCAAAAGATGTAATCTCAACTTCGCCCTCAGGAGTTTCAAGAAGTAAAACTTTTTCCTCCTCAATAAGGAACTGTCTGATTTTAGGATAAGCGTTTTTAATACGCGCAAACTCGTTACTTTTAATCATATTAGCTGTAATTGTCACAGGGTCAAGGTCATTACCTAAATCTACCTTGAAGTAAAATCTGTTATTCTCAGGGTTTGCTCCAAGTGTGACTTTATAATCTTTAGCCTCTGCAATACCGTAGTTTAGCGCGTGGTCTTCAATATAGTGAGCCAAATAACGGTATACTTCTTTAATTTTTTCTTCATTTTCAAAGTCTTGAGGCTCAACATTTGAACGAATTAAGCCGCGGACAATGACAGAGGGCATTTGATTGATAATCGGGTTATGAAAAGAACGATAGTACGTAGACATTGAGTAGATAAGGTTTTCAAGCTCATCATCGCACACGCTTTTTGTCTTTGACTTGTCATATAAGCACAGACTTTTTGTACCTCTTTCGCGCACCATTCTATCAAGCGCTCTATCGTCATACAAATACTCTGAAGTTTTACCCGTAGTTACTTTATAAAGCGGCGGCTGAGCAATATACAAGTAACCGTTTTCAATCAAAGGACGGGCATAACGGAAGAAAAATGTCATAAGAAGAGTTCTGATGTGAGCGCCGTCAACATCGGCATCTGTCATCATAACAATCTTGTGATATCTTAACTTCTCAACATCAACCTCGTCAGGGTTTTTGGAAATATTTATGCCAAGCGCCTGAATCATGATTTTAATTTCATTTGAGTTATAAATCTTATCAAGCCTTGCACGCTCAACATTTAGGATTTTACCTCTTAGAGGCAAAATAGCCTGAAACATTCTGTTTCTGCCTTGCTTAGCACTACCGCCCGCAGAATCACCCTCAACTATGTACAGTTCACATTTTTCAGGCTCACGAGAAGAACAGTCTGCAAGTTTGCCCGGTAAAGAAGAACTCTCAAGGGCAGTCTTTCTCCTTGTAAGTTCGCGAGCTTTTCTTGCCGCTTCACGGGCACGTTGCGCTTGCAGAGTTTTTTCTATGATAAATTTAGCAAGCTTAGGGTTAAATTCAAGCCACTCTTGAAATTTATCCCTGATAACATCATTAACCGCAGGTGTAACTTCAGCGTTGCCGAGTTTCTCTTTTGTCTGACCTTCAAACTCCGGATTTGAAATTTTAACCGAAACTATGGCGGTCAAGCCCTCACGGACATCTTCACCTGCAAGGTTTTGTTCGTTATCTTTTAAGATGTTATTTTTTCTTGCGTAATCGTTTATAACACGTGTAATACCGTTTCTAAAGCCTGTCAAGTGAGTTCCGCCGTTGTGAGTGTTAATGTTGTTTGCAAAGCTTAAAACATTTTCTGTGTATGAATCTGTGTATTGCATTGCAATTTCAACATAAATACCGTCAACTGTTTTTTCCATATAAATGGGCTTTTCAAAAAGCGCGGTTTTATTCTTGTTTAAATGTTCAACATAACTTGCTATACCGCCTTCGTAGTGGTAAGTGTACTCTTTATCAGCCTTTTTATCGGTAAATATAATTTTTAAACCTTTGTTCAAAAATGCCATTTCACGGAAACGATTTGCTATAACATCGCAGTCAATTTCCGTTGTTTCAGTAAATATTTCAGGGTCGGGCCAAAATCTTGTTTTTGTACCTGTGGCGTCTGTTTCTCTTATTTTTTCAACATGGGTTGAGGGTTCACCCCTTAAATACTCTTGTCTCCAAACCCAACCTTGACGAGAAACTTCTACAACATATTTTTCACTTAACGCGTTAACAACTGAAGCACCTACACCGTGCAGACCTCCTGATACTTTATATCCGCCGTCACCAAACTTACCGCCGGCGTGAAGCACCGTGTGTACAATTTCAAGGGCAGACTTGCCGCTATCAGGCTTAATATCAACAGGAATACCGCGCCCGTTATCTTCAACGGTTACAGAGTTATCCTGATGAACGGTTACTTTTATAGTATCACAATAGCCTGCAAGGCTTTCATCAATTGAGTTATCTACAATTTCATATATGCAGTGGTGCAAACCTCTTTGAGAAGTTGAACCTATATACATGCCGGGGCGCACCCTGACTGCTTCAAGTCCTTCTAAAACTCTAATATTACTGGCGTCATAGTGTTCACCGGTTGTCTGATTTGTCATCTGAACTCCCCTAAAATATACCTCTATAATGACATTTTACTACAAAAATACCCTGACGCAAATTTTTAAACACTTGAAATTAAAAATGTTTAGTTAATAATTATACATATGAAAATAATAATTTACGGCGCAAATGAAACAGGCTCAATCATAGCCACAGAGTTTTTTGAAGACCATGACATTATTGTAATTGACCCCGATGCAAAAAGTCTTGAAAAGTTTAACAATCTGGATTTAACGGTAATCTGCGCCGATGCTTCAAATATAAACATCCTGCATGAAGCAGACATTAAAAACTGCGATGTCTTTATTGCCTGCACAAATATAGACGAGGGTAATATTGTCGCCTGCTTAATGGCAAAACAACTCTCAAGCGCCACAACGGTTTGTTTTGTTTCAAAGAAAGAATGCAGAGATTCTCTAAGAGCTATACGTGAAGAGCATAACAAAAACTATGCACTCTACATTGACAACGTAATTTGGCCCGAAAGACTCTTAACACATGAAATTTTAAGAATAATAACAGTACCTGATGCAGTAGATGTCGAGTACTTTTCTAACGGACGCGCCAAGTTGCTTGAATACAGAATAAAAGAAAATTCCACTCTTAAAAACAAAAAACTTAAAGACTGTTATTTTAATGAGGAAACACTTGTTGTAGGCATTGTAAGAGAAGAAGAACTCTTTATACCAAACGGCGACAGCGAGTTTATGGTAGGTGATAAAGCAATATTTATGGGTACACCCGATGCGCTTGATAACACCGCAGGACAATTCTTTATTGAAGAAAACAACTTAAGAGATGTTGCAATTATAGGCGGCGGCTCGGTTGGTTATGAGCTGGCTAAAAGTCTTGAAAGCACAAAATTAAGAATAAAAATCATTGAAAATAACTACAAAAGATGTGAATTTTTGTCGCAAAATCTTAAAAAAACCCTCGTTTTAAACGGAGACGGTACAAATCTTGAACTATTAGAGCAGGAAGATATCGGAAACAGTGACGTTGCGGTATGTGTTACAAATAACGATGAAAAAAACCTCTTGTGTTCTCTGCTAGTAAAACAGTTAGGCGTTAAAAGAGCAATTACAAGAGTAGGCCAGATAGCCACGGCAACGCTTTTTGAAAAAGTAGGGGTGGACGTTGCGATATCTCCAAGAGAAGCCTCGGTTAATGAAATTAAAAACCGAATAATAGAATCCCACGCGGGAATTTTAGCAACGGTTGAGAGAGGACTGGCTGAAATTCTTGAACTAAAGATAAGAGAAGATTTTGAAAACACGGCTCTTATGAACTTAAAACTGCCATCAAGAGCAGTTATAGCCATAATTGAAAGAGCAGGAAAAGTAATTATTCCAAAAGGTCAAACACTCATAAAATCAGGCGATAATCTTTTAATATTCACTAAATCACAAGATGTCGCAGCTATTAAGGACTTCTTTAGATAATGAGATATAATATCGTTTCAAATATTATAGGTTCAAATTTAAGATATATTGGCATTGTGCTGCTTATACCGGTAATTTTTGCGATTCTATATAAAGAAGCATCACACACTCTGCCCTTTATTTGCGCTTCTTTTGTATCTATTGCCTTAGGATTTTTGTTTACGCTGCCCAAAGCAACAGAAAAAGATATAGACAGTATAAAAAAACCCGAAGCGCTAAGCGGAGTGTTTTTCTCTTGGGTGTTTTTTGCAATAGTCTGCGCCATACCCTATCTTTTCTATAATATAGGGGTAGTTGACGCCATATTTGAGTCAGTCTCAGGTATTACAACAACAGGTGCTACCATACTTCAGGATTATTCAATTTACCCTAAGACTTTTTTTATATATCGCTCGATGACGCAGTGGCTCGGGGGCATGGGAATTGTTGTGCTATTTATTGCCGTACTGCCTAAATTTGCCGTAGCAGGCAGGCAAATGTTCTCGGCAGAATCTCCGGGGCCTGTTGAAGAGAAAATCACTCCGCGCATTCGCCACACCGCAAGCTGGCTATGGGGGATATATCTTGGACTTACGATAGTACAAATTATAATCTTAAAGTTTTTGGGTATGGATTTTTATAATGCCTTGTGTACTACATTATCCACCGTATCCACGGGTGGTTTATCACCAAATCCCGAAAGTATCATGGGTTATCACAATCAAAAAGTTGTTATAGTTGTGGCATTTTTTATGTTTTTGTCAGGTGCAAACTTTATTTTGCAGTACAAAGCTTTTATACAACACAAATGGGATGCCTTTATAAAAAGTGAAGAATTTCTTACATATCTTGGTGTGACGGTATTTTTCAGTATAATAATAGCTTTGTTTTTATACTCCACTCAAGAAGGTAATTTTCTAAACCGCCTTATAGACGGGGCTTTTCAGACCATAAGTCTTATGACCTCAACAGGTTTTGCCTCGGTTGACTTCATAAAATGGTCGCCTGACGCCAAAATTATGCTCTTCGCCGCTATGTTTGCAGGCGGCTGCGCGGCATCAACCGCAGGCGGCATAAAAATGATAAGATGGATATTTCTTTTTAAATACATAAAAAGAGAAGTTGCAAAAATCATCCACCCTAACGCAGTGTATCCTATAAGGCTTGAAGGCAGGGCAATTTCAAGCGACATAGGCTCTCAAATGATGGCATTTTGCGTATTTTATTTCTTTATTTTTGCTCTAAGCTCTTTTGTTGTAGCGCTTCTTGAAAAAAACCCCGCACTTGCACTATCGGGCTCAATTACAACACTTGGTAACATCGGCCCCGGTTTAAGTGCAAAAATCGGCCCTATGGCAAGCTTTTTAAACCTTTGTGATACAACAAAATGGATATTTATTTTTAATATGTTGATAGGCAGACTTGAATTAATACCCTTTTTAGCCCTATTGCACAAAGATATGTGGGATTCAAAATAAACTACTTTTCAAGTGCTTTTTTAAGCGCTTCTTCAAGAGTTTGAATTTTGTTTTCAAGAGTTTTCACTCTTAAATCCGAATCATCAGCACCGATTGAGGTTTTTTCGTATTGCCTTTTAAGTTTTTTATAATTATCGGAAGCATCAAATATGCCTCTTAACATTAAAAGCGCACCTACTGCTACACCGAATATAAAGGCAAAAGAAGAATAAACAAATAAATATATTGTGTAGTGTGTATCGCCTATGTTTATACCGATAAGCGAATTATTGTATCCAAAAAGATAAACAAATGCCGCAGTAATTATAAAAGCCAAAAATAAACCTAAACTTTTCATATTTAACCTCTCATTATTTTTAAAACTCTGACTAAATCTCTGTCCCAATCATCGGGTTTAAGTTCAAACGTCATTATCTCATTATTCTTCGGATGTGTAAAGCTAAGATAATATGACTGCAAAACCTGCCCTTGTGTTTTTATTCCCCTGTATTTTTCAATTGTAGCGCCCTTAGCTCCGTATAAATCATCACCAAAAACAGGGTGGTTTATGGACTTTAAATGCGCTCTTATCTGGTGAGTTCTTCCTGTTTTAAGTTCAAGCTCAACAAGAGCAGCGCCTATGAATTGTTCTAAAACCCTATAATAAGTAATAGCCTCTTTACCCATATTATCAGGCGCTATTTGCATTTTTACGGTATTATCCATGTAATGCACAAGCGCTTTATCTATTAAACCCTCTTTTTGGCCAAATTCACCAAGCGCTATGGCAAGGTACTTTCTCTTTGCGGTTTTATTTCTTATTTGATTTCTTAAAGACTCTGCTGCAAAATCAGTCTTTGCCGCAAGCATTAAACCTGCCGTGTCCTTATCGAGCCTGTGCACTATGCCGCGCCTTAAGGGTTCATCAGAATTAGAGAGTTTACCGTTACAATGGTATAAAAGAGCATTTACAAGGGTGTTTTCTCTCTGATAAGCGCTCGGATGAGTGAGCATGCCCTTTGGTTTGTTAATTACAAGCAGCTCATCATCTTCATATTTAATATCAAGCTTTGTATTCCAAGGTTCAAGTTCAATAATTTCTTCTTTTAAAATATCGGGGTCATATAGTATAACCTCGCTGCCTTTTAGCTTATAGGAGGCTTTTTTTATTGAATTATCGACAAGAATTTTTCCTCCCTCAAGCGCTTTTAGGATATTTTTTCTTGATGTATTTAAGGTTTGTGCCAAAAAGGCATCAAGTCTTTTTGAGGCATTATCCGAATTAAGGGTTATCTTTTGCATTTTTTGCCCTCAGAGAAGTTATATCCTCATATAAGACCATAAATATAAAAATCAAAACCGAAGTACATATCATAACATCAAACATGTTAAAAACGGCAAAATTAACAAAATTAAGCTTAATGTAGTCAATTACATAACCAAGGGTAAATCTCTCGTACAAATTACCCAAAATACCAGAGCTGAAAAAAACCAGAGCAAGGATTTTGTATTTATCCTCAAAGGCAACTCTTTTATAGACATATAAAACAAGTGCACCTAAAACAACAAGAGCAAAAAGCGCAAGAAGATAAGGATGTCCCTCAAATAAAGAAAACGCTCCGCCTGTATTTTTTGCATAGATAAAAGAGGCTATAGAGCTATTGTATGTACTTATTTGAGCATATGAATCTATACATAATTCTCTTATGGTTACACCCAGCTGCCACAGCATAACAACCGCTATAATGTAAAATATAAAAGCTCTCTTATCCTTTATTTTCAGCATTTTCTTTCTTTTCTTCCTTAACCTCGCGAGTAGGATTAATATCTTGGTAGAGATTTACTCTTTGCATTAAAAACGCAAGACCTGTCATTTTAAATTCAATAATACTAAAATCCTGCGCTACATCCATTTTTGTAATACCGACAGATGCTATAGCGTACTCGTTAAAACCTTTTTTATTTGAACGAACTACACGCTCTAAAATGCCGTCTTTAGGGAGTTTTCTAAATACATCTTTTGGCTCGGCACTGGGGTATAAAATCTCTTCTTTACCCAATGATGCTACCACCTTGTCTCCTTTTTTTTGTTTCATTTTAAGAGTTAAACAGTACTCACTGTCATATGGAACGGTTAAAGGTGCGCTAAATTCCATAGGATATTCTTTTGCACTTCCGTATTTAATGGATGTTACTTCAGAAATTACGTTATCGCCTGTTATTTTCCATTCGTCATTTATTTTTTGCAGATAAATAGCATAATTACACTCGCCTCTAAGGTGTCCCGTGTTAATATCAGGCAGCGCGAGTTCTTGTTTTTTATCGTCTTTTTTGCTGCTTAGAGTTGCAGTTGTAGTATCAATAAGATTAACAACCGCTTTATCTTCGTATAGTATTATGTCTTTAACGGAGCTTTTATATGTAAGGTTTTCATAAACTTCAAAAGTTTCTTTTAACATTTTTACAAAAGTGTCATATTTAAAACCGTCAAAACTTCTGTATTTTTTATCGTAAAGAGTTGCAACTTTTTCTACATTATGTTCGTTTGAATACTCAACAAGCTGTTTTAGAAGTTTTTTAATCTCTTTTATATCTTTTCTTTTCTTAGCGGCAATCTCACGCTCTTCGCTTTTTTCAGAAATATATGTCTTTATAGAGCTCTTATTTCCGCTTTCATCTTTACTAATCAGAGAGAACGCAAAGGCATTTGAGCTTAGCATTGATAAAATCATTAAAATTGTGAGTATATTTTTCATCTTCTCTTCCTTATGATATAAAAATCACATTCATTATCGCATAAAAATCATATAATACTTAGTTGCACCATAATAAAGTATTACCTGCCAATAATCAGTCCCAAGCTCGTTTACATCAATGTATGATTTTGGCGGAGGTTTTCTTTGTGTTTGCTTTGAAAATAATCTCCCCATGGTGTTTCTTGTTTTTTGACACACACTCTGCCACCAAGTAAGTTTTCTTTCAGGTACATATCTTTCATAGAACGCAGGCTCTACAAGGTCTTTTTCATATACGGGAATAATGTATTTTACCTTTCCGTTTGTTTTAAAAAGAACATAAGACTTGCCGTCTTTTTCCCTTGGAGTTAGAAGATAATACCCCGGCTCAATTACCGTATTTTTAAACACGAAGCGTATTGCGGTTCTAAAAAGCGGATATGGAGCGTACATATACTTTGTGTATTCTTCCGGTTGATATGGGTCAAGATTAAAAATGTAAGAAAAATCAGCCTCCGGAAGTTTTTCATAAATTTCCCGATATTTTTGATTTTCTTTTGTTATAGCATTTTCATTAGCTAAACAAGGACTCAAAAAGGCAAAAACTGCGCCAAATAAAAAAAGCACAGCAAACAAAAATATTTTTTTGATTTTTGTGAAGTTTGCCATATCTACCCCCTTAATGGTAACATAACAATTATGGAAAATAAAGTACTAAACTCTAATCTTCAAGCCGTTTTGCGATATGATAAAGAACTTGCTGATGAAATTTTAAGGATAGATAGTATAAAATCAACTTTTGAACTTGTTCAAAATGAAAACGGTGAATATAACCTTTTGTACAACTCATATCCTCTTCATAGCACAATATCTGCAAAAGAAGAGGCACAAAAAATTGTTTACAACATTAAGGACATAGATAATAAAAATTCAATCAGAATAATCTGGGGGCTGGGTTTAGGCTATCTTGCAGATGAATTTATATCAAAAGCAAAAGGTGTGGTTATAATTTATGAACCAAATATTGAGCTATTAAGGAGTGTTTTTGAAATATTGGAATTTAGCGAAAACCTCTCAAAGAAAAATGTGCTTGTAGTAAACAATATACAAAAACTGCTTGATTGGACAGATATTTTATCCGATAGAGAAACAAAAATAACCATATCGTTTTTATCGTCTTATTTTAAACTTTTTGGCGATGAAATCAAAAAAACTCACGCTCTTGTTGAAAAAACAATAGGTGAAAAGCAGGCAAATACCAACACTTTAAATAAAATTGCCCCAAAGGCCACACTAAACACTCTATCAAGTCTTAATAAAATAGCAAAGACTCCTCTTGTAAGCTCTCTAAAAGACATATACAAAGATAAATGCGCCCTTATTGCCTCAGCAGGGCCATCTCTTGAAGAAAATATCGAAACAATAAAACAAAATCGTGACAAATTTATACTTTTTGCAGTCGGCCCGGCATTAAAACTTCTTGATAAAAACGGTATTACACCGGATTTTCTCTGTGTTGTAGAGGCGATAGATACAAGGGGTCAAATCGAGGGAATTGACACAAGTAAAATAAACCTTATTTTTGAGCCGTTTTCAAATACCTACCTTTGGGACATTGAAACCAAAAATAAATTTTTATTTTTCTCAAAAGATAATTTCTTAAACGATTGGCTTGCAGGAATTTTAGATATCAACATAAGTGAGCAAAAAAGCATAGGAACGGTATCTTACACGGCTCTATCCTGTGCTAAAATTATGGGCTTTAAAAAAATCATTCTCTGCGGACAAAACTTAGCATTTAAAGACGGAAAATGCTACGCCAAAGGCAGCGCTTATGAAGATTTAGAGTGCGTTTTAAACACTAAAACAAATAAATATGAAATTGTGGCCAAAGACTTTGAAAAATATAAGCAAAAGCTGCTGGGTTCAAAACAAATTGACCTGAAACACGGTGAAACATACGTTAAAAACTATATAAAGCGTATGAATAAAACTCTCTATACAGTCTTGGGGCAAAACGGAGAAAGCCTCCCCACACAAGCTTGTTACGCTATTTTTATAAAATATTTTGAACAGTTTGCAAAAGAAAACCCCGATATTTTATATATAAACTCATCAACAGGCGGAGCCCAGATAAACGGTTTTAAAAACATTGAACTCAACGAAGCGCTAAAAGAAGAAAAAAACATTGAAAAAACAGATATTTTAGCCAAAGCACCAAATTATAATTTAGAAAAACTAAACAAAGCAAAAGAGCAAACTCAAGCGCTCTACACAAGAATTTTAAGTATTGCATCATCCGCCCTTAAATATCAGGAAGAATATTTAAAGGAATTTGCGAGGAGAAAAAGTTTTAATAAAAACACTCAAAACTTTGAAGAAAAAATAGTAAAAATACTATCCGATTTTACAAAAAATTACTACATTTACCCGAGCGTCTTTTTCCTTTGCATATCTTATACAAACAGATTTTCCGATAACTTAAAAAAATTAAAAGGAGAAAATGACAACTCTCAAATAAACAAAATTCTGCTTTCAAATCTTAATATATTAAAAGGGTTAAATAACAGACTAAAAGAAGCTTTAGAGTATCTATCTGATAAATAACTTATCGTTTGCAAGCATTTCTTTTACGTTTATTATAAGGAAAATTTCACCCTCTTTTACATACTGCATAAGCTCACTTTTACCCTCTTGTTTTTTAAGAGCACTTATTTCATCAGGTTTTATCTGGATATTATCACTTATGGCGTCAGCCAATATTCCTATTTTAAATTCATCGGAGTTAAGGACAATAATAGTTCCTGAGCCGCTGTATGGAACATTTTGAGAGTGAAAATAATTTTTAACATCAACTACACAGATAAAATCGCCCTTGATATTAACTAAACCCAATATAAAATCAGGAGTGCAAGGAACTTTTATCATTTTTGTTTCTTGCAGCTTGTAAAAGCCCCTGATATCATTCATCTTAAGGCAATATCTGTTCTCACCGACAAAAAATGAAACAAATTCATCTTTATCGGTCAACATATTATAAGGGTTTTTGCTTGTTTTCTCAAGATATTCAAGTCTTCTCCTGTGTAAAATCTCTTTTGATTGCTCATCTTGCACCACAAGGTCAAAAGAATTATCATCAGCACTATCATCCACATGTTCTAAAACCCACTCTTTAATTGCATCAAGGTTTAAAACACTGCACTGATAATCTTTTGCCGCATAAATACACTGTATAAAATTGTGAGCACTGTTATATGGCGTTGCTTGAAGATTTTTAAGCTTAACTCTTTTAATGTCAATTACTTTATTTACTATCACTCCAAAAATATAATTGTCAACTTTTAAAATAACAATCATAGAGTTTATATCGTAGGGTTTTTTTTCAACGTCTAAAACAGATTTTATATCAACAATACTTACAACTTTGCCGTCGTACTCAAAAAGCCCCGCTATGTGCGAGGGCAAACGCTCGGGACGAGAAAGCTCAACAAATTTAAGAATTTCAAGCACTTGCTTTGAATCAAATGCATAATAATCATCCGCAATGTTTACTATTGTATAAATCTTATCCGGAAACTCGGGTGTAACTCCCGCATTTTGTTCAACTTCTATTAAATTATTTTCAATATTATCCAATTTAGCCTACCTTATTACAATTTCATCTTCACTGTGGCGTGCTTCTTCTAATACGTCATAAATTGCATCTATATATTCATAGTGGTTTTTATAGGTATCATTAAGCATTAAAGCACCGATTTTAATTTCCATATCTTCGTCATCTATGCTGCTTGAAATCGGGTCTTTTATTTTTCCTATTAAATATTCAAGCGTCTCAAGCGCTCTTTTTTGCTCTGAATTTGTCATCAATATTGCAAAAACATCATCTTCGCTTCTGTATATAAAATCGCCGTCGCTCAAGCTTTTTGTCAATAAATTAGACACTTTCGCCAGCAAAACATCTCTGTACTCTCCGCCGTATTGCTTTTCTACAGTTTCTAACGATTCTATCTCCATAAAAGCAAGACACATGGGAGACTGGTTTCTCTTATGCCAGCCGTATTCATAACTTAATATTCTGTCAAAATCAAGCTGGGTGTAGAGTTTTCTTGGGTTAGCGCCTTTTGGATTGTCCTTGTTGCAAATTTTAAAATACCTAAGTCGCATAATGTGCTCCACAAGGTCTTTTATGGTACCTGCAAGTTTTAGCTCGTGTGATGTAAGATTATCCTTGGCATACAAGCATAAATAACCTATGCTGTCAGCGTTTGAATTTATTTCATACTCATATTGAACGCTAAAATCTTCAATGGAATTTATTTTGTTTTTTTCATCTTTTTTGAGAAGAACTCTAATTTCAGCAGACGGAGCATTTACTCTTTTTTTTATGCTTTCAAAAACATCTAACCCTAATGTATTTTCGGAAACATCAAACACAAGACGCTCAAAGTCTCTTGCGTCCTTAAAACAAATTGCTGCGACACTGTATTTAAAATATCTGTATATCACCTTAAATATTTTTATTGCAAGAATATTCACGTCCCCATCTAACTCTTTAATCGAGTTAAAATCCCTTATAAGGTCATCTTTTGAATTTACATTTGCCTCAGGGAGCGAAACTTTAGAAGATTTTAAACCCAGAAGCGCCGCCTTAACCTCAAGACTTACAGGCATTTGCTCCATAATTTTTAAACAAGCATCTTTGAACTCATCGGATGTGCAGCCTTTATTCAAATAATTATCCGCACCGGAACGATAAGCCCAGAATTTATCTATATTTTTATTTAAAACCGAATACATAATAACCGGTATATTTTTTGCACTGTCATCCGATTTAATCATGCGGCACAGTTCATAACCGCCGGGCTCAGGCATTAAAATATCAAGTATTATAAGGTCGGGGACTTCAGAATAAATAATATTTAAAATATCAAAAGTACTGTTTGATTGAATACAAGTCATACCCTCTTTTTCAAGGATAGCTGCCGTGTTTTTAACATCTTGCGTATTATCGTCTATTATGAGTACTTTTTTTGCCATTGGTATAAAAATTTTATATAATTGAACGTATAAAAAATTATACATTATTTTTTAAAAAAAGGGGATTTATGTCTAAACAAATCAAACAAAAGAACGGTTTAAACGATTATCTTGCAAAAAAACAAACCGTGGATTTAATAATCATTCTTGTAATTTTTGCATTTTTATTTTTCATTGTTGAATTTGCCAATATGACACGTGCAATAACAGGCGGCGCTCTTGTACTTTTGTTTTGCCTTACTGTTGTAATTTTTGAAGCAACAAAAAAACAATTTAAAAAAAGAGCGACAGTTGCAATAAATGAACTCATTGAGGCAGCTCTTGATAATACTAAAAAAATAGAGGGGGCAACTTCCATACAGAAAGAAAACATAAATCTTACTTTTGCAAAAATCTCAAATATAAAACTCTTAATTGAGAACTTAAAAGGTCAAAGTACGGATTTAAACGACATAATCAACAACACAAAACAAAAGGCAATTGATTCTCTTAACTATACAAATACCGAATACGATGCAGTTAAAGCAAATATTGAAAAAATGTTCACTATAAGACATAAAATCCAAACAATAGCAGAGTTAATTCTTGAATTGTCAGACTTTATTCAATCAATATCATCAACTATCGGTCTTGTTGAAGATATAGCGGAACAGACAAACCTCCTTGCGCTAAACGCCGCAGTTGAAGCGGCTCGTGCCGGTGAACACGGTAAAGGTTTTGCAATTGTTGCAGGTGAGATTAGAAAATTAGCAGACGAATCTAAACAAGCAACAACAAAAATCACGTCATTGATTACAAACATTCAACAAACTGCAAATTCAACCGTACTTGCAACAGAAGAAGGTACAAAAGAAGTCGAATCGGGAATTGAACTTGCGCATAATATAGGTTCAAACATTGAACAGTTAATCTTGCTTATGAATGAAATTTCTCAAGGCATTAACGATATGACAAGCTCATCGAGAAAAATTTCAAATGACACGGGAACTACAGAAAACGCGGTATCTGAAATAAATTCTATGCTAGAAAGCAACTACAAGGCAACTGAAGAAAATTTCCAAAATGTTGAAAATCTTCAATTGTTATCTAAAAACTTCAGGACAAATTTAAGCGAGGAATAACAGACTGAAATATGGATTTCTTAGACGACGAACTGGATGAAATTCTAAATATATTCCAGCAGGAGGGCGGAGAAATTCTGCAGTCCATGGATAAGAGCCTGTTTGCACTTGAAAAAGACCCCAAAAACCAAGACGTCTTGATTCAGCTGGCAAGAGATGCTCACAGCCTAAAGGGCTCAGCCAGAATGTTAGGCTTTGAAAGTATTCAAAAAATCGCTCACAAAATTGAGGATATTTTAGGATATCTAAGAGACGGAAAAATTGAGACCACAAGCGAAATAACAGATTTAATATCTGAAGCGCTAAGTCATATTCAGGTTTTAATTAATAAAACGGTTGAGCAAAAACAAGAGTATAAAACTCAAGATACTCAAGATTATATAGAAAAACTTGAAAAAATATCCTCAAATGCGCCCGATGAAATTAAACAAAGTGCTGCAACTTTTAACTGTCCTGAAGATGTAAAAAGACTTCTTTCAAAACTGAACAAAATAGAAGAACTTATTGTTCAGATGATATACATATTCTCATCTGCAAGACAAAACAATGACTTCTCGGAAATTCAAATAATAAAATCCCCGCTTGCGGAATTAAACGTAATAATAAAAGACCTAAATATAAGAGAGCTTTCTGACTTAATTACCAATACGGGCAGGTTTATAACTTCTTTTAGCGACAGAGCGCCGAATGAAAATGAAATTCTTGAAATGAACTCAAAAATTGACTCTATTGAAGAATTCTTTAGCGCATACTGCAAAGAAAAAGGCGTACAAACACAAAATTACTTTAACATTGCAAACGAATTGCTTACAAGCAACGACGGCAGCAGTGCAAAAAAAGATAAAAAAGAAGACAAAAAAATAATCGCAGACTTAATAGACAGGATATATGAAAAACTCAGCCTGCTTGAGATTAACCTTGAGTTTTTACCCGATATAAAAGAGCTGCTCTCTCAAGTTTTGACAAAAATTGAGAACACCGAGATAAAAAAAATCTTTGAATCAACTCTTAGGATATTGAATCTGTATCAAAGTAATTCAAAAAATATTGAAAATGATACACTTGAAGCCATTAAAGAAATTTGCGAAAACACAAGGAAAATCTTTGAACCGGAAAGCCTAAAGCCCGAGGAGAGAAAGTTTGAAATAGAGCTCCTATTGCAAAAAATCACAATAGTTGAGCAGATGTCAAAACTGAATATCACAAGACCAAAATCCAAAAAAGTTGCAAAAACGGAAAAATCCGGCCAAGACTGGATTAGTGCAATCGATACAAGTGATATAAAGACCCTCAGGATTGATTCTTTTAAACTGGATAAACTTGTAAATCAAATAGGCGACCTTATTGTCACAAGAATTAAGACAAATGAGCACTTAAGCGTTGCAAAAAACATACAAAACGAGCTTTTAGAATGGCAAAAAAGCTTTAATAAAATGGGCTACTATATAAAATATTTTGACAGAAAATATATTACAGGCCCCTCTTTTGGAGCACCCGTTGACCCAAGGGCAATAGCGGCTTTTAATAAACAGCTTATGGTTCTGCAAAACTACCATGCAGAAAAAATGGTCTATTTAATAAAAGAAACTACCGACCTTTTTAAGCAAATGCAGGAAAACGATTCAAAATTAAACTCTGCGACAAGCGAGATTGAAGGCATGGTTAAAAATATGCGCATATTGCCTCTATCTACTATTTTTCACCTCTTTCCGCGCATGGTGCATAACATAGCTAAAGAAAAAGGTAAACAAATTGAATTTATTACAGAAGGGGCAGATGTTGCAGCGGATAAAAAAATCATTGAAGAAATTAAAATCCCCCTTATTCATATTTTAAGAAACTCAATCGACCATGGTATAGAACTTCCGGAAGAAAGAAAAGCTATCGGTAAAAACCCCGTAGGGGAAATTACAATAAGCGCTAAGCACAGAGAAAATAAAATTATAATAAATATCACAGATGACGGACGCGGGCTGGATGTAGAAAAAATTAAACAAAAAGCCCTTGAGGGCGGCCTTTTAACCCCTGATGAAATAGAAAAAATTGACGAAGAACACCTTGTAAATTTAATTTTCTACCCGGGCTTTACAACCGGTGACTCCGTAACAGAGCTTTCAGGAAGAGGCTTGGGACTTGATATTGTTCACACTAAAATCTCGCAGCTAAACGGCAGAGTAGATATATTCAGCGAATTTCAAAAAGGAACAATGGTAACAATAGAGCTGCCCGCCACAATGGCTACCATTAAAACTTTTATTGTAAGCGAGCAAAATCAGCTCTACGCTATTCCCACTTCATCAATTCAAACAGTACTTAGAATTGATACAACGGATGTTTTTGAAAGGGACGGAAAAAACTACTTTGTCCACAATGACGATGTAGTACCCGTTTATACACTCTCTCAAATTCTTGAACTTGAAAACAAACCCCGCCAAGCAAATAAATACACTCTTATGATTGTAAAATCAGAGAGTATGACAATAGGTATTATTGTAGAAAAACTCGTCTGCGACCAGGAGGTATTGCACAAAAAGCTTGAAGCACCGCTATTTAAAGTGAAAAATATTTCAGGCATTACAACTCTTGCAAACGGTGAAATTTGCCTCATTTTAAATGTCGGTGACATTTTCTCAAGTGCACTTCCAAAGAAAATGAATACGAGAATTGTAGCTTCAAACAAAGCTATAAAAATGAAAGAGAACTACTCGCATAAAATTCTTGTAGTTGATGATTCTCTGACTACAAGAACGCTTCAGAAAAATATCCTAACAAGCTACGGTTACAGGGTTCAGATTGCAACAAACGCACCTGATGCACTTACAAAAATGCACAAAGAACACTTTGACCTTATCGTAACCGATAATGAAATGCCTGTTATGAGCGGATTGGAATTTGTAAAAGAAATAAGAAAAGAGCCCCAGTGGGCAAATATTCCGATAATTGTCCTGACCTCCATGCCTGAAGCCAAATGGGGTAAAAAATTTAAAGAGGCCGGCTCTCAAGCATACATTCAAAAAGACCGATTTGAACAAGAGCATTTTGTGCGTTGTGTAGACAGTTTCTTAAAGAAAGCACAAAATGAGGCTTGAAGATTATACAAAAAACTACATAACTTCAAAACAAGGGCTCAAACATGCCTGTTTTGTAAGGGATTTGAGTCTTAAAATATTTCAGGATTTAAAAAACGCACTGCCTAATAACACTCTTTTAGATTTTGAAAACAGTGAAAAATTAATATCCTGCGCCTCACTTTTACATGACATAGGTAATTTTTTTACAGGCTTAAATGCCCTAAAACCGCACAACAAAACAGGTGCAAAGCTTGTTTTGCAAAACGGTATAGAAAATTTAGATGAAAACGAACTAAAGATAGTTGCAGCCTCAATAAGGTATCATAGAGGCTCAAAACCAAAAGAGAACAAACACAAGCTTTTTAGCTCGCTATCAAAAGCAGATAAAAACAAAGTGCTTGTAATCTCGTCAATTATAAGGCTGGCTGATGCACTTGATAATTACCATATTCAAACAATTGAAAATATCATCCTTAAATATGATTTTAGCCTTGAGACTTTGACTTTAAAAACCGGCATAAATATAATGTTCAACAAGGGGATTAAAAGGGTTTTTGACAAGAAAAAAACTCTTTTTGAGGACGTATTTAAGATAAAAATTTGCCTTTTAAATGAATAACTCAGCTAAAAAAATTTTATACGCCACTATAGTAGCTGCACTATTTATGACATATCAGGCGCAGCCGACATTTTGCGATGAAAAAATTAACGCAGGCGTTGTCTATGAATTTTATCTTGATGTGGGCAATCAAATCCCCGCAAACAAACCAATTGATACAAAAAAACTCCCCGAAATTAACAACCAAGAGGTAAATCTTGCATACTATAAGGGTTTTCGTCCTTTAAATCTGTTGAGTGCAAAAAATGTCTACACAATTTCAGCCCCAAAAGATAAAAAATTAAAATACGAAAAAATACCAAAGGAATATTCTATTTCTCTAAATCCTCAAAAAATTGCAGCGGCAGCCAAAATAACTCCAACGTATGAAGAGTACTTGGCGCTTGCCGTTAATTTTAAAGGCAAAGAAAAATACAACGATGCACTTACAAACATTGACGGTGCAATAGAAAAAAATCCCCTCAGTATGGAAGCACATTTTCTGAAAGCTGATATTTTAAGATGCTTAAACAGATACAAAGACTCAATTATAGAATATATGCTTGCCATAAATATCGACCCAAAGTGTACGGATGCCTATTTTAATATCGCAAAAATCTTTGAAAGTTCGGGAAATGACGAACTTGCGCTTGAATATTACAGATACGCATACTCTACAAAACCTGACGATTATGAGATAAGAAATATAATACTGGGTTATGAAAAATCAAAAATTAACTAACCATTTGATTTTTGAGATTATTTTCCATTTTATTTAGCATTTCTTTGAATTTTTCAACATCACCTTTAGGGGAAGTGATTTTGCACAGAGAACCATATCTTATAAGCCTTTTGAATAATTCGCTTTTATCTTCAAAATTATTTGCTATAACTAGAAAGTCCTCTCCTGCCTTAATCACTCTTTCGCCCTCATAGAGGGTATAGGAATTTTTGAGCCTGCCTCTTATTTCAAAAACCGTATTTGATGCAAAATTTGAAGCAAGAGAACTCTTTGGAGTAGAGTATATTTCTTTTATATTTTCCAAAAGCAAAAGTTCGTAGCTTTTTGTATCTTCATTAAACGCATGTACAAAAACCGCATTATCACAGTATTTAAAAGAAATATGGGAGATGTTTATTTTTCTCTCACCGTATAAAATCTTAATCTTTGCGTTATCATAACCGTACTTTAGAAGTTTTGAAATTTTATCCCTAAAGAGCAAAGATATGTGATTTATCTTTGTAACCCCGTTTGAATAGCCTCTGTATTTTTCATACCCGCTCCCGTCAGTTAGGGAAAGCACCTTTGCAAGAGCATTTTTCAAATCATCTTTTATATTTTCTCCATATAAATTTACACCTAAATTTTCAAACGCAGCAAGAAAGTAGAAGTCTTCATCGGATAAATCAAGAGAAAAGGGAACGCTGGCCAGTTCAAATCTGCCATTTCTTTTTCTTATTACACAACCAAAACTTCTTAAAGTCTTAAAATACTTCGCTATGGTCTCGCGGTTTAGTATAATATCCTCGCTATAAAATTCATCGCAAATTTCATCTAGCGAGCAGGGACTCTTGTATAGCATTTTAAAAAGTTTCATTATTCTGTAAGAAGCGTCAATTTTTCTCAAGTGTACATCTCCCTGACATTTTTTATAATGTCTTTTAATTTCTCAACTAACTTCTTGTCACTTACATAAATAAGATTTTCGCCAAATGACAAAAGTCTTTGGATAAAATTAAACTCGTTTAGATACCTCGCCCTTATTTGAACATAATCAGGCGTGATTTTTATTATTTTCTCATAATCTTCAATCTCTAACGGTGCATTTTGCGCCCTTAAAATACTATAGACACAAATATTCTCAGGAAGATTTATGTCTGTATTTACCTTTGCAATTTTAATGATTTTCTTAATTTTATCCGCCCTTAAATAAACAATCCCACCGTATTCCTTGCAATCGCACCAGAGGTAGAGTTTGTCGTTTTTCTTTGAATATTTAATATCAAGACATCTGACACACATCTGTCTTAGAGATTTTGAGGGAGAATTATAAGAAATTACTATTTCATTTTTGTGCTTACAGTGCACATCAAGCTCTTTTAGGAGATTAAAATCAGTTTTTAAGAAATTTCCAAAGTTTAAAATCTCTTCAGCGTGCTCTTTTGATTCAATTAGTTTTGAAATCTTCTCAAATGTCTGATAGATTGATACAATGTATCTAAAATCCATAAAGTAAAACATCGCTTTCTTTGCAATGGAAATTGCTCTCAGCTCATTTTTTGTAAGTTTTATTTTAATAGGATTTAATTTCAACTCGTAACAGTAATTATTGCCTTTGTTTCCTGATTTAATATCAAAACCCGCAGCCTTAAGGGTATTTATATCAAGAGTTATTGTATCGGGTGTAACACTTTTCAGATTTGGGTCGGCATTGATTTTCTCTATAATCTGCGCTTTTGAAACAGGTGATTTCATAAGCAATTGAAGTACAAATAAAATCCTGATACCGGTTTGAGCGATATTATTATCAGTTTTCAACATATAAACCGCCTGAAATTTGTAACACTAATACCCCTAAATATAGTAACAAAAATACGGCGCATATCATAAATTTATATTTTTTTCTCATCCATGCGACCCATTTATTAAGAAATATTAACCTCAAAATATGTACTAACTTCAAAAATTTGTTATAATCATAATAGATAAGAATACAAGGAGACTTTTTGACTATGTGCCCATCAAACCAGCTTAGTGACAAAGAGTATGAAGAGCTTCTTAAAAAGTATGAATACAACTTCCAAAAGGGTGACCTTGTAAAAGGAACTGTTTGTACATATGATAGCGAAGGGGCTATTGTTGATATCGGTGCAAAGACAAATGCCATTTGTCCCGAAAAAGAAGCCAAGCTTAATAAAGAAGATAATATTGAAGAAATCCTTGAAAAAGGTAAAGAATATGAGTTCCTTATAATAAAAGAAGAAGATGAGGATGGCAGATTTACGGTATCTTACAGAAAAGTTGCAATGGCTTACAACTGGAAAGTTCTTGAAGAAGCAAAAGCTCAAGATAAAGTAGTAGAAGGTACTGTAGTTCAAGCAGTTAAGGGCGGTATACTGGTTGATGTAATGGGCGTCAGAGGCTTTGTACCCTCAAGCCACTTAAGGTCAAAAGAACCTGATAACATAATTGACCAAAAAATTGAGCTCAAGATTTTGAGCATGGATATGTCACAAAACAACTTTATCCTCTCAAACAGAAAAGTATACACTGATAATCTTGAAGAAATTAAAAAAGATGTATTCGGCCAGCTTGAGGTAGGTGCTGTTGTTAAAGGCGAAGTTGTAAGAATTGCAGACTTCGGCGCGTTTATTGATATTGGTGGAATTGACGGACTTCTTCCGCTCTCGCAAATCTCTTGGCGCTGGGTAGACCATCCTTGCGACATTTTAAAAGTCGGCGAAAAAATAGATGTAGAAATTATAGGTATTGACCTTGATAAACAAAGAGTATCATTAAGCCTTAAAAACCTTGAACCCGACCCATGGGTTGAAGCAAAAGGAAAAATAACAGAAGGTGCTAAAGTTAAAGGTAAAATTACAAGAATTAAACACTTTGGTGCATTTGTTGAAGTATATCCTTGTGTTGAGGCACTTCTTCCTCAGGCTGAACTTGTACAGTATCAAAACGAACACGGCACAATTCTTGATGTCGGTGATGAAATAGATACAGTAATATTAAAATTCAACCCTGACGATAAGAGAATCTCCTTAAGCGTAACACAAAACGAAGAATAACACGTTGATTAACAAATAAAAATTAGCACAGTTACTATGATTGCGCTAATTTTATGAGCTCATTTACACTTACTTCATAACTTGCCTTATCATCAACAGACTGAGTTAAGTATGCATTTATCCTGTCCATTAAAGCTATGGCCTTATCAGTCATAGGGTCAGCACCTCTTTGATAAGCACCGATATTAATTAAATCCTCATTTTTAGCATAACTTGCAAGAAGAGAACGGATTTTGCCCGCCGCATCTTTATGCTCTTTTTCAACTACATTATTCATAACACGAGAAATGCTCTGCAGGACATCAATTGCAGGATAGTGGTTTTTGTGCGCCAGAGCACGCGACAACATAATATGCCCGTCAAGTATGCTTCTTGCAGTATCCGATATAGGCTCGTTAAAGTCATCACCCTCAACAAGCACCGTGTAGAGTCCTGTTATTGTGCCAAACTCGTTACAACCTGCTCTTTCAAGAAACTTAGGCATAAGAGCAAAAACAGAGGGTGTATAGCCTCTTGTAGCAGGAGGTTCTCCTACTGCAAGCCCTACTTCTCTTTGCGCAAGTGCAATACGAGTAACGCTATCCAACATAAAAAGTACGTCTTTTCCTCTGTCTCTAAAGTATTCGGCTATAGCGCATGCAACAAAAGCTGCTTTGATTTTAACTAAAGACGGCTGCTCTGAAGTCGCAACCACAACAACGGAGCGCTTCATGCCCTCAGGCCCTAAAGTATGTTCGATAAACTCTCTTACCTCACGTCCACGCTCACCGATTAGCGCAAGAACATTAATATCCGCAGATGTGTTTTTTGCCATCATTGCAAGTGTAGTACTTTTGCCGACACCTGAGCCAGCAAAAATACCCATCCTCTGGCCTTTACCTATTGTTATTAACCCGTCAACCGCTCTTATTCCAAGGCTCAAAGGCTCATCTATAGGTTTTCTTTTAAGCGGATTAATTATCTTGCCTGATGTTGAATAATATTTATCGGCAGCAACATCACCCAGACCGTCTATTGGGTTGCCTAAACCATCTAAAACACGCCCCAAAAGCGCATCTGAAACTTTTACTTTCATATCAGAGCCCGTGTTTATAACTTTTGCGCCCGCTTTTAGCCCGTCAATTGAGCCAAGAGGCATAAGAAGAACTCTATCTTCTCTAAAACCCACAACTTCACAGTAAATAGGCTCCATATCATCCGATGTAATATAGCACAAATCCCCGATTGATGAGTCAGGCCCGTCAGCTTCGATAATAAGGCCGATAATTTCTGTCACCTTGCCAATTTTAACGACAGGGGTCATATCCTCAAGTATTTTTTTATAAGGAGAAAAATCAAAACTACTCAAGAGGCTCTTCCTCATCCGTTTGTTCTTCTACCGTATTTAAACGGTTCAAAAACTCTTTTGAAATATTATCAAGCTGAGTCTTAAAACTCAAGTCAAGACGCTCTTTTGGCGTTTGAACAATTAAGGTATCGTCAGAGAATTTTGAATTATAAGTAAGTTTTATGCCTCTTAACTTATCTATGTCAATATTTTCCGCATCTTCACCGTTTAGAATTTCATTTAAAAGTCTTGCATATTTTTCACTTAAAATAAGCTCTATGTTTTCTTTATCGCTTAATAGTTTTATAGAAGAGCTGACAACTTTAGCAACAGCCTCTTTATCAATTGAATCAATACAAATCTTTTTAGCAATTAATAGCACAAGCTCTACAATCTCATGTTTTGATGAGTTTAAAATTTTATTTTTTACATCAAAGGCACTTAGGGCTATTTCATCCATACCTTTGATTTTGTGCATTAACTCCTGATGAATTTTTTCCCTGCCATCAGAATAGCCTGCTTCAAATCCTTCTTTTGCACCGTCTTTGGACGCTGTTTCTCTTATTGTTTGAGCTTCCTGATTAGCAGCTTCATTTATGCTTTGCGCCTCTTGATTTGCTTTATTTAATATCTCCTGAGCCTCGTTTTTAGCTTCATCCAAACAGACTTGTGCCTCATCTTTTAGTTGTTGGGAAGTGAACTCAGCCTCCTCGATTATTTTCTGAGCCTCATTTTTCGCATCATCAAGCATTTTTTCAATCTTATCTTTTGCCTCTTGCTCCATAAGATTTATTCTTGAGTGCTGTTCCGGCAAAATCTCTTCATTATTCTCAAATTCTTGAGGCTCCGGCGTCTCGTCAGAGAAAAAATCAACAACTATTGAATTTCCAAGATTTATTTTATCGGATTTAATTCTACTCAATTAACTCATCTCCTGCGCCATCGCGTACAATGACAAGCTCACCGTTTTGTTCAAGAGTTCTTATAACACTGACGATTTTTGATTGAACTTCCTGAACTTCACGAGCTCTAACAGGACCCATATATTCCATATCTTCAAGCAATATTGCCTGAGCACGCTCTGACATGTTGCGCAAAATTTTATCTTTAACGTCATCCCTTGTACCTTTAAGCGAAAGCGCAAGGTCTTTTGTGTCAACTTCGCGAAGTATTCTCTGAATTGCTCTGTCATCAAGATTAACAATGTCTTCAAATACAAACATGAGACTTCTGACATCTTCAGCAAGTTGTGGAGTTTCTTCCTCCAGCATTTCAATAACATTTTTCTCCGTTGCACGGTCTGTTCTGTTCAAAATACTTGCTAATGCCTCTGTACCGCCTGCTTTTGAGAAATCTTGTATAACAACATTAGAAAATTTACTTTCAACAATTTTTTCAACCTCAGAAATAATCTCGGGGTTGGTTGTCTCCATTTGTGCAATTTTTAACGACACTTTATGTTGAACAGCAGGAGGCAGACAATTTAGAACTTTTGCCGATTGCTCGGGTTTTAAATAAGCTAAAATAAGAGCAATAAGCTGCGGGTTTTCATTTTGAAAAGATGTCGCAAGCTGAATCGGGTCGGCATCATTAAAAAACTGAAACGGATTTGAGTTTAAAATTGTCACCAATCTGTCTAAAATTTTATTTGCCTGCTCAGTCCCGTAAGCTTTCTCAAGCAAAGTTTTAGCGTAGTTCATGCCACCTGAAGCAAGCATGGAATTGGCCTGAAAAATAGTATGAAACTCTTCAACTATAGCTTCAAGCGTTTCAATGGGAAGCTTATTCATAGCTGCAATATCAAGAGTAATTTGCTCTAATACATCGTCATCCGTGATGTTTTTCATAATCTCGGATGCTGCAGCAGGCCCCAGCACTATCATTAGTGCGGCAACCTTTTGTGAATGTGTCATAGCTTCTATTTGTATCGGGAGCATTTCTCTTTAATTCTTCTCTTTATTTCTCTACTCTTTAACATACGATGTGAGCAATCTTGCCGCATCTTGCGGGTCGCTCATTATAATATCCGTTATCTCGGCGCGTTTCTTATCAACAAGGGATGTAAATGCAGGCTCATCAGAATCCAGCTGTTCTAAATATTCACCGTCCATATTATCATTATTGTTCATCATAAGATAAGGGTCAAATCCGCTGAATTGATTTTCTTCCTGAACTTGAGGTTTAGGAGGCTCAGGCTTTTTAAATATTGATGAGAAAGTGGATAGACCTACTAAACCGAGCACCAGAACTATTAAAAGCGGTGCAACATTAGTAAATATAAAACTCAACATTTCCATAATATTTGCATATCTTTCTTCATTTAAAGTCTGCAGTTGTTCTGCCTTATCAATTCCCATAAATTTAAGACTTGAAACATTAACAACATCCCCTCTTGCAATATCCATGCCAGCAGCAGCTATGACAAGATTTTTTATATCTTCTTTTTCTTCATCGGTCAAAATCTTATTAACCGCAACCGCTACAGACAGTCTTGTAACCGAACCGGGGGCGTAAACTACCTGTTTTACCTCTTTTGTAACCGCATAATTTACGGCATTTTTTTCTTTTTCATAGCTTAATTCACGTCCGCGAACTTTATCCGTTACGTTTTTAGAATTTTCATCCGCCTCGCTTATCCCTGTTTGTTCTTCAACAACAGTCATAACATTTTGAGTTTGAGGGTTTTGAGCATTTTGTCCCGCTGCCTGAGGGTTTTGCTGAGCTTGCGGATTATCAGGGTCAAGTGCCACCTCATCTTTTTTAAGAACTATAGGCTGAGGTTTTTTGTAGCTTTCTTTTTCACTTTGCTGCCCTACAATAACTCCGCCCTGAGAACCGTCAGCGGGGATGTAGCTTTCAATAGTTGAGCGGGTTGAGTTAAAGTCCATAACCGCACTTACTTGAACAGAGACATTGTCTTTACCCATTATAGTTTCAAGAGTGCTTTGGATTTTCTTTGCGGCCTCTTTTTCAAAGTTTGACCTGTAGGACTGCATATCTGTGTTGTTCTTTGAAACATCCTCGCTAAGGGCATTTCCGTACTGGTCTGTTAAAAATACTCTGTCGTTTGTAAGTCTTGGAACAGAATATGCCACAAGATTTTTAATAGCCAAAATTTGAGCCGGTTTTAGCCTGTAGCCGGGCTCAAGTATCAATATTACACTTGCGCTCGGTTCTTCATCATTGTCAGAAAACACTGAGCGCTCAGGCTCGGCAAGTTGAACTCTTGCTTTTTGGATACCTGTGATTTTTTCTATTGAGCGGGTAAGCTCACCTTGAAAAATTCTTTGTTTTGTAAGTTTATTTTTAAAATCTGTAGAGCCAAGCTGCAAGTCATCCAACAGTTCAAACCCGGGAGATGAATCTTTTATAAGGTCATTTTCCGCAACAAAAATTCTGAGATTTTCTTTATCCTGTTCGCGAACTAAGATAGCTGATTTATCGTCAGATAATTTAAAAGCATAGCCGCTTTTTTTAAGGCTTTCAGATATTGCAGCAACGTCATCTTTTGACAAATCGGAATATAAAACCGACCAATTTGGCTCAGTTGCTTTAAAAATAAAATAAACGCAAACGACCATGGCAACGACCATTAAGGCGCTTATCATAAATTTCTGATTCAAGTCAAACTTGTCCCAGATTTTCTTTATATCAAGAGCCATGGCTTTTAGATGTTCGTTCACTTTATTAAATATCCCTGTTAATTTTATACGTTTACTATAGTATTTTAGACTTTTTTACTGTTAAATTCAATTTGTTAAGGTTTTTTAAACTCTTAAGTTTTTAAATTCACTATAAGCGTTTATCATCTGGTTTCTTAACTGAATTGCCATCTGCATTGCAAGAGTTGACTTTTGTGATGCAATCATAACTTCATGAACGCTTATATCTCCGCCTGCAGCAAATGTTTCCATAGCATCTTCCGCCTCTTTTTGCACACCGCTTAGGTTAGTAACGCCTTGAGAAAACCCCTGCCCTATGTCACGAGCCATACGCGCAGTATCCGAGAGGTTTTCTATTTTTTGCGCGTTAATCGCGTCCGCCCCTAAAAACATCTCAACACTGCCTTTTAATTTTTGCGGTTCTTTTGAATTAGCAGGTTTTGACGAGGTCATTGAATTAAAAACTTCATTAAAATCGGATGCGTTATCGATTTGTTCGTTGAAATTTTTTATGCTTTTATCAAAACTTTTGTTATAGCTATCTATTGAACCTATATTTGTATTAATTTCAAAATTCATTTTCTAATCCTATATTTGCATAGCTGATTGAATCATGGTTTTTGTTGTTTGAGCTATTGTGACATTTGCCTCATAAGCCTTTGAAGCGTTAACCATATTAACCATTTCTTCAACTACATTTACATTTGGCAAAGTTACCATACCTTTTTCATCCGCATCGGGGTGAGTCGGGTCATACACCATTCTGTAAGGGTTTTCGGATTCCGTTATTTTATCTACCATAACCCCTTGAGAAAGTCCGTCCTCTTCAAAAACAACTCTTCCTCTTAGGTAAGGGCCGTTTTCTAAGTCCATTTGAGGCTCAACTCCGCCTGTAGGAAGGGCGGGGCGCAGAGAGTTTTTATAAACCGCTTTAAAAGTAACTTCTTTTTTTGCGTAAACTTCTCTTTCGCCTTTAGCGTTTCTTGTGGTGTTAGCATTGGCAATGTTAGATGAAACAGTATCCATCATCACGCGCTGTGCGTGCATTCCTGAAGCTGCTATGTCAAAAATATCAAAACTCATATACTAAACCTCTTTTATTGTCCTTTAATTACACTTTGCAAACTTTGATAAGACCTTGACATTAAAGTTGCAAGAATTGTATATTGTGTACCTGTCTTAGCCTCATCCATCATTTCCGCTTCAAGATTTACATTGTTGCCATCGGCACTTATCGGATCTGAATAATCTGCAAGAACCTCCGGAGAGAAGTTGTTATTTACGGGACTTCTTAGAAATGCAATCTGCGCAGGGTCTTGTTTTTTTAAGGCCTCAACAGGATTTTCTACGATTTTTCTTGAGTTTTCTGCTTTAATTTTTTCTTTTAAATCCTCTCGCTCAATCATATGTTGAATTTGGTCTTCAAAGGCAACGTCTTTTCTTTGATACCCCGGAGTTGTAGCATTAACCGTATTGGCAGAAATTGCTCTTGAGCGCTCATAAAGCCCGTTTAGCGCAAGTGCTGCTATATCTCGTGTTCTGTTGTTTATTAAATCCATAAACTCACCTCTTTTAGTTTATACCGTCTGTTAAAAGCGGTATTGTGACCAAAAATTCCGTTTCTTCATCATCACTTTTTACAAGTGAAATTGAGCCCAGCTGAGCTGCAAGATATTTTTTGCAAATACTTAAACCCAGTCCCCAGCCGTCTTTTTTTGTTGAAAAACCTTCGGTAAAGAGCTTTGTTTTAATATCGTCCGCTATTTTTTCCCCGTGGTTTTTAACAAAAATCTTTGCAAATTTTTCATCAGCCTCTATTTTTATTTCTATTTCATCGTTTGAAGTCGACTCATCTGCGTTTTTTACAATGTTGTTTAATACGGCAAAAAATCTCTCCTCGTCAATCAAAACAAGGGCTCTGCCTTTTACATTGTCTATAAATTTTATTTTATTGTTTCTCTCGGGCAGTATATGCTCAAAAACAGAAATTGAGGACTTTACAACCTCTCTTAAATCTTTTTGTTCAAAATTAAGGTTGTCATTTGCCCTTAAATCATCCAGCTGAAGTCTTATTAATGATATTGATTTTTTAATAAGACCCAAATTTTTATCTTCGCCGAGTTGTTTTTCAAGAATTTTTGTATAAATATCAAGCACACTCAGTTGGTTTTTTATTTCATGGGCACAGCTTCTGATATTTGCGTTAATTTCATCGATTTTATCTCTTGTTTGGAGCTTATCGGCTATTACCTCCTGCTCCTTGTAGTTAAAATCATTTTCCTTGATATTTTCATTTAAAATCTTTAAAACATTATAAACGGCATCGTTTAAAAGCGCGTTTTCACGACGTTCGGGACGATACGAGTAAAATTTCTCGTCAAAATCGACTCTTAGTCTGTCTTTTGTTGTTTCATAAACTTCGTTAACGTCTTTTGAATTAACTCTTATAAAAAGCCTTGTTTCATCTTTGTTTTGAGATTCCGAATAGTCCCAGATTAAAACGGCGTTGTATCTGTGAGATGTAATAACTACAAACTCAATCTCAACTAAATCGTCTTTTGAAACAACATCAAAATCCAAAAAACTGAACATCTCAACATTTGAGCAGTATTCAAGTCTTTTTATAATTCCCTCAATTGAAGATGTATCTTTAAACCTTGTAAAGATAAGTGATTTAGCATTATTTGCGGCGATTGGTTCAAGCAAACTGCGAAGAAGACCGTTAACGGTCTTTCTTGAAAAATATTCTTCGCTGTTTTCAAATTCAGAATCCAGAAAACTTTTTATAGATTTTTTGTTGTTTTTGTACATTTATAAACTCACCATTTTAAACCTTTTGCCCCAAGCAAAAGTTTATGCTATTTTTGCCTTTTTCCTTGCTCCAAAACCTTTATTTATTGCATAAAGTACGGCTTGTGTTCTGTCATTTACCTGTAATTTTTGGAAGATGTTGTTAACGTGTGTTTTAACTGTTGTTTCAGAGATAAACAACTGTTGAGCTACACCTTTGTAAGTAATGCCTTCGGTTAAAAGTCCCAAAACTTCTTCTTCACGATTTGTCAGGTAATTAAGCAGATTTTCTTCATCATCAGCAGCGTTATATGCTTTTTCATTTCTTTGCGCAGCTTGGAAATATTCAAAGAATTTAGAGCAAAGGACAGAGGGGAGATAGATTTTGCCCATTGTAACTTCATCTAATGCGCGAATAAGTTGAGCAGATGCCATAGTTTTTAAGATGTAGCCTTTAGCACCTATTTTCATGGCGCGATAGATTAAATCCGCATCATCGTAACCTGTAAGTGCAATTATTTTTGTTTTTAATCCGAGTTTTTCAATCTCGGAAATTGCAGTTATGCCGTCAATCTCCGGCATATTAATATCCATCAGAACAATATCGGGCTGATATTTTTTAATAAGAGAAATTGCAACATTAACATTGCCTGCGTTAGCTATAACTTCATAATCCTGCTCAAGGTTAATAAGTTCTCTTATGCCTGAAGCATGGTCATAATTGTCATCTACTACAATAACTCTTGATTTCCTTTTAAAATCAGCTCTTCTCATATTCTCCTCCGCTTATCCCTAATCATTTTTTACACTTTACGGGTTATTTTTCATCCCCTCACAGTTAAAATATACCCTCCCAAGATGATTTATTCATCAATTGAAAGGTTTAATTTTAGGGCATTTGGGGTGGATAATAAGTTCTAAATCTAAAGATTGAATTTAAGAAAAAAATACAGAAAAAAATAAGGGTAAAAGACTTTGTCAATCCTCCTAATTTTTATAAAATACATTTTTTTTATTTTTTTCATCCAAATAGACCAAAACAAACACCCTATTTGCGTGTATTATTGGACAGTAAGCAAATACAATGTAGGAAAATAACTATGGGAGAGCATCTAAACGCTCAGCTTTTTGGAATGCAGGTCAACTTGGACACACTTATTACAATGTGGTTCACTATGATACTGCTTATTGTTGTATCTTTTATAGCTACAAGAAACCTCTCCCTTATACCCACTAAAATCCAGTTGGTGTTTGAAAAAATCATAGGATATTTTTCAGACATTACTTCTTCAAATATGGGCGAAAAAGAAGGCGCAAAGCACTTGCCGCTTTTGCTTACATTGTTTATGTTTATTTTAACCGCAAATTTAATCGGTCAGCTTCCTTGGAGGCTTATACATTTACATCAAGGGGAGTTGGCTTCTCCTAATAACGATATAAATATGACGGCTGCAATGGCTATTGTGGTGTCGATTTATTATATATTCTACGGTATTAAAGCAAAAGGGTTTAAATTCTTTATTCACAGTTTCAAAATTGACGGTATAATGATTGCCCTTGTTGATTTGCTTGAACTTTTTGTAAGACCTTTTTCGCTTGCACTCCGACTTTTTGCCAACATATTGGCAGGTGAGATTTTGGTCTTCACTTTTGCAAGCATGTGTGCATACTTTGTGCCGCTTCCGTTTATGGCATTTGAAATTTTCGTTGCCTTAATTCAAGCGCTCGTATTTACACTGCTTTCAACAACATACATTGCACTTGCAGTAAATAAAGAAGAATAAATAAAAGGAGAAAAAAATGGCAGTAGAACAATTAGCAACACAAGTTGCAGCATTCAGCAAACTTGGCGCAGGTATTGCAATCGGCTTTGGTGCAATAGGAGGCGGTATCGGTATTGGTATAGCTACAAAAGGTATGCTTGAATCTATGGCAAGACAACCTGAAATTGCAGGTAAAGCTTTCATCAACTTCATTATCGGTCTTGGTCTTGCAGAAGCAACAGCTATTTACGCTTTGTTTATTGCACTTCAGTTAATAGGTTAGAAAGGCAAGCTTAAAAAATGGAATTTAATGCCACATTTATAGTTGCATTTGTAAGCTTTATAGTTTTTGTGTTCATTATGAATATCATTTTATACAAACCTATAAATGATATCGTAAAAAAACGCAAAAATTATATTGATGCCAATTATAATGAGGCAAAAAACAACTCGGAAAAAACAAAGTCAATCCTTGAGGATAGAAAAAACAAACTCTCAAAAGCAAGATTTGAAGCCAAAGAAAGCGTTGATGAAAAGATTAACCTTGCAAAAGATAAAAAAGACAAAATAACATCTGATGCAAAAAATCAGGCAAAAGAAAAAATTGAACAGGAAAGACTTAACAACATCAACGCAAGCAATGAAGCAAAAAATGCTCTCAAGGGTGAAGTGAAAAATCTTGCGCAAATTATCTGCGATAAATTTTTTGTAACACAAGAAAAAATCACGGATATTGACAATGACCTTGTTGAGAAAATAATGCGGGAATAACATATGGAAATCTGGACACTAATCGTAAAATCAAACGCTTTTAACTTTTTAATCCTTTTAGGGTTAATTATCTTTGCGATTAAATTTTTCAAAGTGGGAAATCTCATTGAATCAGCAAGGCAAAAAGTCAAACAAGACGTTGAATCTTCAGATGATGCAAAAGAAAATTCCATAGTAAAGCTAAAAGAAGCCAACGAAACTGTAAAAAATATCGCTCAAGAGGTTAAAGAAATTTTTGACAACGCACAAAAAAGTGCCGAACTTATGGGCGAGAAGATATTAAAAGACGCTGATACTCAGGCAAAAAGTATTTTTGAAAACGCACAAAAGACGATTGAATCTGAAGGCAAAAAAATTGCCCTCTCGTTAACTCAAAAAACAGCCCTTGCGTCTTTAGAAGTAGCTAAAAATCACATGAAAAATACTCTTGAAAACAAGCCCGAGTATCACGAGAGCTTTATCAAAAAAAGTATAGATGAACTTGACAGGTTAAGACATGAATAAAAGTGAAAACCAACTTATTGCAACAAGATACGCTAAGTCATTATTCGAGCTTAATGAACAAAACAAGCTTGATAATTCTGTTGTTTGGCAAAATCTTGAAAACATTAAAATAATCCTTGAGTCATCTAAAGAGCTTTATGAAGCCCTTGTAAATCCTATTATCTCAGCTGGCGATAAAGAGGCTGTAATAAATAGTATTTTTGAAAAAGACACGGATGAAACGATGAGAAATTTTCTAAAACTCCTTGTCAGAAAAAATCGTTTCAATTTAATTTTTGATGTAGTAAAAATCTACAACAGTCTGCTTGATAAGTTAAACAATATCTCAAAAGTAGAGGTTGTATCGGCAATTGAGCTTAATGATGAATGCAAAAATCAAATAAAAGAAAAACTCGCTCAAGTTCTAAACAAAGAAATAATCGTAAGTTACGATGTTAACAACTCCATTCTTGCAGGGCTTATTTACAAAATGGGCGATGATGTTTTTGACACGTCCCTTGCAGGAAAAATAGACAGATTTAAAAACGCAATAATAAAATAAGAGGAAAAAATATGGTAGCAATTAAACCGGATGAAATCAGTTCTATCATTAGAGAAAAAATCCAAAATTTTGACTCCGTAAACGAAGTAACAAACGTAGGCACGGTGCTTGAAATAGGTGATGGCATTTCTCGTATATACGGACTTAAAAATGTTATGGCATCCGAGCTTGTAGAATTTCAAGACGGAGAAGGAACACTTGGTATTACACTAAACCTTGAAGAAGATAACGTGGGTGTAGTTATACTTGGTGAATATACAAAAATCAAAGAAGGTATGCAGGTTAAATCAACCGGCAAAATTGCTTCAATTCCTGTAGGCGACGGACTTATCGGAAGAATTATCGACCCGACGGGTAAACCAATTGACGGCAAAGGCGACATTGAAAGTACAAAAACCCGTCCTATCGAGCGTGTTGCCCCGGGTATCATTACAAGAAAATCAGTACACCAACCTCTGCAAACGGGTCTGACTGCAATTGACGCTCTAACTCCCATAGGCAGAGGGCAAAGGGAACTTATAATCGGCGACAGGCAAACAGGTAAAACTGCAATTGCTCTTGATACAATCTTGAACCAAAAAGGTCAAGATGTAATTTGTATCTACGTTGCAATAGGTCAGAAAACCTCAACTGTAGCGCAGCTTGCAAAAACTCTTGAAGAACACGGCGCTATGGATTATTCAATTATTGTATCCGCTGCAGCAAATGAAAGTGCGCCGCTACAGTACATCGCACCGTTTGCGGGATGCGCTATCGGCGAAGAATTTTTAGAACAAGGCAAACACGTTCTTATTGTGTATGATGACCTTACAAAACACGCTCAAGCATACCGTGCAATGAGCTTGCTTTTAAGAAGACCTCCGGGACGTGAAGCATACCCCGGTGATGTATTTTATCTGCACTCAAGATTACTTGAAAGAGCCTGCAAACTCTCTGACGAGTTAGGCGGAGGCTCAATTACCGCACTTCCAATCATTGAAACACAGGCAGGTGACGTATCAGCGTACATCCCGACAAACGTGATTTCAATTACCGACGGACAAATCTTCCTTGAGTCAAACTTGTTTAACTCAGGTCAAAGACCGGCTATTAACGCCGGTATATCGGTATCTCGTGTCGGCGGTGCAGCTCAGACTAAAGGTATTAAACAAGTTGCAGGACAGCTAAGGCTTGATTTGGCACAGTATCGTGAGTTGGCTGCATTTGCACAATTTGCATCAGACCTTGACCCTGCAACCAGAGCACAGCTCTTAAAGGGTGAAAAGCTTACACAGATACTTATTCAGCCTCAGTACAAACCTCTTAGCGTTGCAAAACAAGTATCCATACTTTTTGCAGGAAACGAAGGGTTCTTAGATGATGTTGAAAACAAAGATATTCAAGACTTTAAAGAGCAGTGGTTTGAATACTTTGTATCAAATATGAGCGAACTTGAGAAAAAACTCAACGACGGAGCAGCGCTTGATGATAACGACAAAGAAAACCTGAGAAGCAAACTGAAAGACTTTAAGGAAAATATCTTCAAAAAGGATTAAAATGGCAAACCTACGTAACATAAAAGACAGAATAACAAGTATTCAAAATACGCAAAAAATCACGCGTGCAATGAAAATGGTTGCTGCAGCTAAGGTTAAAAAAGCCGAAAATGCAGTAAAAATGTCACGTCCTTTTACTTTTGAACTGTATAAAATGTTCACAAAAGTCTATCAGGCTCTGCCAGATTGCCCGCTTGAAGATATAAAAACGCAGCGCGCGATTGATAATTATCCTCAATTACTTAAAAAAAGAGAGATAAAGACCGTCGGCTTTGTTGTAATGTCCTCTAACAAGGGGCTTGCAGGCGCATACAGTGCAAATATCGTAAGATTTACCCTAAATGAAATAAAAAAAGCACTCTCTGAGGGCAAAAAAGTTAAACTCTATCTTGCGGGGCAAAAAGCCTACGCACCGCTTAAAAACGCCACAAGAAATCTCGATTTTGAAATAAAAAGCGTATACTCAAGCATTATGGATAACCCTGACTCGGCAAGTTCTCTTGTTTTGGCTGAGGATTTAGCAGCTCAATATGTATCAGGCGAGATTGATTCAATTGTTTTAATTACAACACGATACTTAAATATGATGACCTACAAGGTCGAAAAATGGACACTTTTGCCTGTTGAGATAAAAGAATTCCATAAAAAAGAGTTTGACAAAGAACACAATGTAGTTCATAAGGAAAGTTCGCATAAAATTGACCCTTTAACAGAATTTACTCCTGATTTGTGCACGGTTTTGCAAAAAATTGTACCTATGTATATAGCAAACATAATCTTTCAGGCATTTTTGGAAGCTCAAGCCTCAGAGCTTGCTTCAAGAATGACAGCTATGTCCGCTGCAACAAATAACGCTCAGGAGATGATAAGAGTATTGACCATAGACTACAACAAAGCCCGTCAAGCTCAAATCACTCAAGAGCTAAACGAAGTTGTATCTGGAGCGGATGCCCTAAAATAAAAACTAGAAAGCCCCTTTTAAAAAGGGGCTTTAATTTACATATAATGTCTTAATTCCCAATCGGTAACTCTTATTCTGTAGTTATCCCATTCTTTTTCTTTTGATGATAAAAACTCATTAAATATGTGCTCGCCAAGAGCTTTTTTAACAAGGTCAGATTTTTTCATCAGATAAAGAGCTTCATTTAAGCTGCCAGGGAGTGCTAAAATGCCTTTTTCCTTCTTTTGGGCTTCACTCATTTCATAAATATTTTCTTCTCTTTGCTTTGGAGGTTCAATTTTATTTTTTATACCCTCAAGAGCGGCAGTTAAAAGTACTGCAAAAACAAGATAAGGGTTGCAGCTCGGGTCAGGTGAGCGAAGCTCAACACGAGTAGCGTTACCGCGCTTAGCGGGAACTCTTATAAGAGCAGAGCGGTTAGCCAAAGACCACGCAAGGTATACAGGCGCTTCATACCCTGGAACTAAACGCTTGTAACTGTTTACAAGAGGGTTACAAACAGCCGTGAACTCTTGTACATGTTTTAGATAAGAGCCTATTGTATACATCGCCTCACTTGAGAGCTCATAAGGAGCGTTTTTATCGTAAAAAGCATTTTTACCGTCCTTAAACAATGACACGTTACAGTGCATGCCTGAACCGTTTACACCAAAAACAGGTTTTGGCATAAAAGTAGCATGCAGATTATGCAAATCCGCAACGGCTTTAACCGCATACTTAAATGTAACAACATTATCAGCCGTTGTAATCGCATCAGCGTATTTAAAATCTATTTCATGCTGACCGCGAGCTGCCTCATGGTGGCTGGCTTCAATTTCAAAACCCATTTTTTGAAGCACATCTACCATCTGTGCTCTAATGTCTTCTCCTTTATCCACTGGTGCTACATCATAGTAGTAACCGTCATCATGTGTTTCAAGAGTGGGTTTACCGTGTTCGTCTCTTTTAAATAAGAAAAACTCTGCCTCAGGACCCGCATTTAGTGTATAGCCCATATCTGCAGCTTCTTTTACCACTCTTTTCAGGTTACATCTGGGGCAGCCTTCAAAAGGTGTACCGTCTGCGTTATAAATATCGCAGATAATCCTTGCTACATTTCTGTTTCCTGCTTGTTTCCAAGGTAAAATTGAAAATGTTGCAAGGTCGGGGTAAAAGTACATATCTGAAGTTTCAATACTTCTAAAGCCCTTGATTGAAGAGCCGTCAAGCATACATTCGTTATTTAAAACTTTATCTATCTGAGATGACGGTACACAAAGGTTTTTTACATTACCGTTAATATCAACAAACTGCAATCTGATAAAATGAATATCATTTTTACAGATAATATCCTTAATCTCTTCCTTGGTTAAAGTCTTTCCGTGCTCTGGAATGTAACACATCGGCTTGCTCTCCTTAAATCTAACTGCTTCTAAAAATAATTAATGAGCTTATTATCCACTTTTTTATGCAATTAGTCAAAGGGGTTTATAAAATCTTTATACTTAAGCGCCGTAGCGGTCTAAAAAATCGGCATAAGCAATTTTTAAACCTTCTTCAAGCTCAACTTTGCTGCTCCAGCCAAGAGAATTTATCCTTGAAACATCCATTAGCTTTCTTGGTGTGCCGTCAGGTTTTGTTGTATCCCAAACTATTTCACCCTCAAAGCCTACGGTTTTTTTGACAAGCTCAACAATTTCTTTAATGCTTTTTTCTTTGCCCGAGCCTATGTTTATAAACTCGCCTATCTCATCGGCGTTTTTATTTTCCATAAGATAAACACAGGCGCTTGCTAAATCATCTGAAAATAAAAATTCCCTCAAAGGTGTGCCCGTTCCCCAGGCGGTGACTGTTTTATCCCCTCTTATTTTTGCCTCATGGAATCTTCTTATAAGCATTGGCACAACATGGGCGTTTTCAGGGTGGTAATTATCCCCTATACCATACAAATTACAAGGCATAACGCTTATGTAGTTAGTGGAATATTGGCGATTATAAGCATTTGCAAGTTTTATACCGCAGATTTTTGCAAGAGCGTAAGGCTCGTTTGTCGGTTCAAGTTTTGAAGACAGCAAATACTCCTCTTTAATAGGCTGAGGGGCATTTTTTGGGTAAATACAAGATGAACCTAAAAACATAAATTTTTTAACATCGTATTTAAAAGAACTTTCAAAAATATTGTTTTGAATTTTTAAATTTTCAAGCAAAAAATCAACAGGGTAAGTATTATTAGCATAAATACCGCCCACTTTTGCAGCTGCTAAAAATACCCAGTCGGGCTTTTCTTCGCTAAAGAACTCATCAACCGCTTTTGTATCGGTTAAATCCAATTCACTATGAGTTCTCAGAGCAAAATTTTTATAACCTTTTTTTTGAAGCTCTCTTAAAATCGCTCCGCCAACTAATCCCTTGTGTCCTGCGACAAAAATTTTCTTTTCCATAGCTCAAATTATATGACAAAAAATCTTAATTTTAAAATATTTCAAAATATTAAGAAAAATTTTAACTGTCTTTTCTACAATTAAAAAACGGTAAAAAATTAAATTCTGTAAAGTTTAATTGAATTTATGTTAACATTGGAGGATAATTTCATCAGGAAAGCTTTACATATAAACGCTTTTAAAATATAGTAAAATTAAATAAAGAAAAAAATGGGGGCCATTTAAGTGGAAAAGTTCAAATTAGACAGTTATGACAGACAAGCTTCTGAATACAACAGATACGCTTCTCAAGCGAATATAAAAGTAATCGGTGTAGGCGGCGGCGGCGGAAATGCTGTTAACCGAATGATAAAAGCAGGTTTATCGGGAGTCGAATTTTGGGCAATGAACACTGATGCTCAGGTTCTTGAAATGTCTGCAGCGTCCAAGAAAATTCAACTCGGTGCAAAACTTACATCAGGACTTGGAGCAGGCGGCAACCCGTCAATCGGTGAAAAAGCTGCAGAAGAATCAAGAGAAGACTTACTTGTGGCACTCGATGGTTCTGATATGGTCTTTGTAACAGCCGGTATGGGCGGCGGCACAGGTACAGGTGCTGCTCCTGTTGTAGCAAAAATCGCTAAAGAACTTGGCGCACTTACAATAGGTGTTGTAACAAAACCTTTCCAATTTGAAGGCAAACGTCGTATGACACAAGCTCTTCAAGGTTTAGAAAAACTAAAAGAAAATGTTGACGCTCTAATCGTTATCCCCAACGACAAATTAATAGAAGTAGTTGAGCGCAGAACAACAATGAGAGATGCATTCAGCGTAGTAGATGAAGTTCTTCTCTGCGGTGTTCAAGGTATTTCAGATATCATTACCGTTCCCGGTTTAATCAACGTAGACTTTGCCGATGTTAAAACAATTATGCAATCATCCGGCTCAGCTCTTATGGGTATCGGTAAATCATCGGGTGAAGGCAGAGCAATGGAAGCTGCCAAACTTGCAATCAACTCTAAGTTACTTGAAACTTCAATCAACGGCGCAACAGGCATCATAATGAATGTAACAGGCGGCCCTGATATGACACTTCATGAAGTAAACGAAGCTGCAAGCGTAATTCACGATGCTGTTTCAGATGATGCTGAAGTTATCTTTGGTTCTGTAATTGACGATAGAATCCAAGGCGAAATTATGATTACAATCATCGCTACAGGTTTTGAACTTAAAAACGGTGATACGGTAACTGCCAAAGATGACCTTAAACTCTCAGCTGCAAGCTTCTTTGGCGGAAACGGAGCAGGTGCTTTATCATTCGGTAATTTAGGAAATTCAACTCCAAGCACAAGTACAAATGAAAACCAAAACCACGAAGCAACAGCAAGCAGCCTGCTTGATATACCTGAATTTTTAAACCCTAAAAACAGACTGTAATCTGTTAAAATAATAATTTCAACACCTCCTTAATTAAAAGGAGGTGTTGTTTTTTGCTAAATGATAAAATTAAACAATGATTGTAGGGCTTATATCAGACTATCTAAACTATCTTGAAGTTGAGCGTGCCTTAAGCGAAAACACAATTGAGGCATACAGGAGAGATATTTTTGCTTTTTTTGAATATTTAGCCAACACCACAGGTATTGAAGATATAAAAGAGGTTAAGCGCACCCACCTTAGCTCTTATAACAGATATTTAGCAAAAGAGGGTATAAACCCCACGAGTATTGTAAGAAAAATCGCCTCCATAAAAGGATTTTTCAGATATCTTTGTCTAAATGAACAAATAGTAAAAAACCCCGCCCTTGCACTAAATTCTCCAAAAGTAAGCAAAAAATTACCAAAGGTAATAAGTATAAAAGAAATTGAAAAACTCCTTGCAAGCCACCTAAACACCATGGAAAAAGCACTTTTTGAGCTTTTTTACGCAACGGGATTAAGGGTATCTGAGCTTGTTAATCTTGAGATAAAAAACACAGACCTTAAAACAGGAATAATAAAAACTATGGGCAAAGGCTCAAAAGAGCGTATTATCCCTTTTGGCTCTAAAGCAAAAACAGCTCTTAAAAACTACTTTAAAGAACGAGAGGTAACTCTTATTAACTCTGCTTGCGGGAGAAAATATGAAAAATACGTCTTTTTAAAACCCGACGGGTCAAAAATTACCCGCCAGTATGTCTATAAATTTATTCACAATCTCGGCAAAAAAATCGAAAAAGACATCTCGCCTCACACTATAAGGCACTCTTTTGCGACACATCTGCTTGAAAACGGTGCTGATTTAAGAGTGGTACAAGAGCTTCTTGGGCACTCAAGCATTGTTACAACACAACTTTACACACATATCAGCAAAAAACGCCTTAGAGAAGTTTATTTTGCAATAAATAAAGATTAGTTTTGTTTTTCAAACGGAACTCTAACAGATACATTATTTGAGTTATCACTATAAAACCTTACGGCACTTGCTATGCCATCTTCAAACTCATACACGTGTTTTGGCATATCATTTGTTTTTGCAAAATACGCTTCTTCAATATTGCCTTTCTCATCATAGAAGTATTTTCTTGTGCATTTCTTACCTTCTTTATCTGATAAGCAAACTGCTTTGATATTTTTTGTCTCAGGGTCGATATTAAATACCTTGTTTAATTTTCCGTCTCTGTTTCTTGCAAGATAGCTTATAGTATCACCATTTTGATTAAATACAAGCGTTCCGGAAATATTACCGGTATTTGGGTCATATTTAAACAGATGCGACATATAAGGCTCGGATAGAGGGTCTTTTTTCATAAACCTTGCTTTTGCAACAAGTTTTTCGTCTTTATATGCTTCTAATTGAATAGGGTGTCCGTTAGTATACACTATTTTTTCGCTTAGTTTACCGCTTTTATCGAATGTATAATGCGTAAGCGTACCCACTAACTCATTATATACAACTTGAGATTTTCTCAGATTTGTTTGCGGCCAAACTTCAACAGAATTTTCTTTAGCTATAGTCTGATAAAGCTCTACAGCAGCCTGATAACGAGACATCATGTAATTTTTAGGCACTTGCAATTTCTCAATAGCAGCAGTTATGCTTTGAGAATAATTATCTTTGTATGAAGCTGCTTCTTCATACAAAATAGGAAGTTCAATATCTTTCATATATTGCTCGTTTTCAAAAGCAATTTTTGCGGCATCTGTTTCTAAATCAGGCTCTTTTGACGCCATATGCTTTGCAAAACCTTTTGCAATAAGGCCTAAACTAAAAACCGTAGTAAAGAAATTTGCATCGGTTTTTCTCATATTTTTAGCCGCTTCTTTAGCTGCTTCCTCGGCCGCCTTTTTAGCTGCTTCCTCAGCTGCTTTTTTTGCAGCCTCTTGGGCTAATTTTTCTTTATATTTTTCTCCAAAATAAGGAATTTTTGTTTTTATAGACTCAATATCTAATTTTCCTGATTTAACACCGTAAGCAAGACCGCCAATAACTGCAGCCGCTGCAACAATTACTGCAGCCAAAGCTTTTTTAGAGCCTCCTTTAGAAGCAACAGTAGCCTGAGGAACAGCCTCCTGTTTGGTATTATCTATTGAATTAACAGGCTGTGTTGGCGTTTGTGCAGTCTTATTTGTATCCGCAGCTGACGGCATTTTAAACATAGCGTATGGATTTTGTGCAAGAGGAGAAATTTGAGTCATAAATCAACCTAACCTTGTAACTGTCAGTATAAAAACATTCAAGCAAAAAAATTGCGGTTAATGCAAAAAATTAACCGCAATTGTTAAGTTTTTTTAATATTACTTATGCTCTTGGGCGCATAGTAGGAAATGCAATGACATCACGAATTGATGGCGAGTCTGTAAGGAGCATCACGAGTCTGTCTATACCTATACCCATACCGCCTGCAGGAGGCATGCCATGCTCAAGAGCACAGATAAAGTCCTCATCTATACCGCAAGCTTCTTCATCTCCCATTGCCTTTTCTCTCGCTTGTGCTTCAAAGCGGTTACGCTGGTCAATCGGGTCAGTAAGTTCAGAGAACGCATTTGAAATTTCCCAACCGTTAATACGTGTTTCAAAACGCTCTGTGAGTCTGGGATTATCTCTGTGAACCTTAGCAAGAGGAGATATATCTCGAGGATAATCAAGAATATGAGTAGGCTGAACAAGCTTGGGCTCAACTCTTTCTTCAAAAATCTTATCCAAGATTTTGCCCCAGCTGTCGTTTTCTTCTACCTCGATACCCAGTTTTTTAGCTTGTGCTGCAGCTTCATCAACTGTCAAATATTCATTAAAATCAATACCGGTAAATTCTTTTATAGCTCCGAGCATGGTTTTTCTATCCCATGGAGGAGTAAGGTCAATTTTTTGACCTTGATATTCAATAACCATAGTACCCAAGACTTCCTGAGCAACGGATGAAACCATATTTTCCAAAAGAACCATCATATCGTTATAATCAACATAAGCCTGATATAGCTCAATCATTGTAAACTCAGGATTATGGCGGGTATCAATACCTTCGTTTCTAAAGTTGCGGTTCATCTCGAACAATTTTTCGCTCACACCGCCGACAAGGAGTCTTTTTAAGTGAAGCTCGGGAGCTATCCTTAAAACCATATGCATATCAAGAGCATTGTGATACGTTTCAAAAGGTCTTGCAGACGCACCGCCGGCTTGAGCGTGGAGCATTGGAGTTTCAACTTCTAAAAATCCTTGGTTGCAGAGGTATTCTCTTATTTTTTGAATAATTAAAGAACGCTTTCTAAAAGTATCGCGCACTTCAGGATTCATAATCATATCTACATAGCGCTGACGATAGCGAATTTCTACATCCGTTAAACCGTGGAATTTTTCAGGCAAAGGCAAAAGCGACTTTGATAAAAGTTTAACATCACGCGCTTTTATACTCAACTCACCTCTTGGCGTGCGTCGTACATCACCTGAAAAACCAACGATATCGCCAACATCCAGCATTTTTACAATTGCAAGTTTATCAGGGTCAAGATTTTCTTTGTGAGAAAAAATCTGTATTTTGCCTGACGGGTCCATAAGGTCTATAAACATGCCCGTGTTACGAATGGCCATAATTCTGCCTGCAACATTATATGAATCGCTTGTTTCTTCTCCAGCGGGCAAATCGGCGTATTTTTTCTGCAATTCTGCAGCTGAAATATTTTTATCATACGAATAAGGATATGGATTAATTCCTTTATCCGTAAGGTCATTAAGCTTTTGTATTCTATTCTCTCGAATACTTGAGATAGTGCTGTTATTTGTTTGGGTAGATTCCATTTTATCTCTCCTGATTAAAGTAATTATAAAAAAATTTTATCACAAAAATAAAACAGACAGTGCAATAACACTGTCTGTTTATTATTAAATTACTTTCCTACTTGATATTGCTGAATGTCCAAGCATCAAGATTTGGGTTTTCTGCAATTTTAGCTTCGCTTTGGTCATCATCAAGACCAGCTTGAGAACCGCCGTGAGCAATTGGTTTATATACACGGTTGTAGTATTCAATAACCATACGGTCAGAGTTAAAGTAAGCTTCTGCAGTTCTTTTAGCTTGACGCATAAGTCTTGCCCACTCGTCAGGGTTATTGTAATAAGTCGGGATGATTTCATTTTCAAGAGTGTTCATTACGCACTGATGGTCTTTCCAGTGACGTTCTTCCCAAGGAATATCATCATCCAAGCCGGGGTATTCAACAGTGTAACCGTTAATACCTGGGAAAGTACCTTCAACTGTCCAACCGTCATATGTTGAGAAGTGAAGTGCACCGTTTAAGTTGGCTGACATACCTGAAGTACCTGAAGCCTCGAAAGGTCTTAGAGGTGTGTTTAACCATATGTCAGAACCTTTTTTAAGTCTTGCTGAAAGTGCAAGTTCATAACCGGGAAGTACGACTACGTTTTTCATGTTGTAAGATTCTTTTAAAATCTTGTTGAACATTTCTTTACCCATTGTATCATCCGGGTGGAACTTACCTGCAAATATCAATTGAACTTTGTTTTCGTTCAAAAGTTTTTCGATACGCGGTTTATCCATTAAGATTAACCAAGCACGTTTATAGTCTGCAAATCTTCTTGCCCAAGTAATTGTAAGAACATTGGGGTCAAATCTCTTACCTTGAGTGTCAGAAATGTATTGGAACAAGTCTTTTTTCATTTCTTTCTTAGCATCAAGCAGCTCTTGGTAAGATTCAGCTGAAGCAAATCTGGGGTCTTGCCAGTAGTGTTGGTTTACAGCGTTTGTAATAGCGCGGATGGGGCATCTGCCTTGAACCCAATCCCACATCTTGTTAGCAACAAGACCATGAAGCTGAGAAACTGCGTTTGCAACTCTTGACATTCTAAGAGCAGCAACTGTTAGTGAGAAGTTTTCTCCGCCAAGTTCAATTGCTTTATCTCTCGGACAGCCAGCGAAGAATCCGCCTTCCATCAGCGTATCTACCCAGTGAACTTCATTACCTGCGGCAACAGGTGTGTGAGTTGTAAACACGGTTCTTTTCTTAACCGCATTTAAGTCACCGTTGAATTGTCTTAAAAGTTCAAATGCAGCAGGAAGAGCATGACCTTCGTTCATATGAACTACATCAAATTTGTAGCCTACTTCTTGAAGAATTCTTACACCACCGATACCAAGAATTGTTTCTTGAGCGATACGGATTTTTTCATCTCCGTCATAAAGTTTGTGAGAAATTCTTCTTGCCCATTCAGAGTTTCCGTCGATATCAGTTGTTAGAAGATAAACAGGGCATGAACCAAACAGGTCACCTTCAACTCTGTAAGCCTTAACTTTTACATCTTCGCCGAAAACTTTAACCGTTGTGTAAACATTTAAATCTGTTAAAAAGTCATAGTGCTTTCTAATGTAAGCTACTTCAACTTCGCCGTTTTCATTGATACGTTGGTCGTAGTAACCGAAAGACCATAACATAGTAACACCCACCATAGGCATTTGCAGATAACCTGCAGATTGCATGTGAGCGCCTGCCAAAAAGCCCAAACCACCTGAGTATGTTGCTAATGATTGGTCAAGGGCAATTTCCATTGAGAAATATGCGACATTTGGTAAAGCCATTTTTTAAATCCTTTAATACTTACTACCATACATACAAAATCTTAGCACAAAGATAATTTCAAGTCCTTACATACAAAAAAATAATCCAAAAGTACTAATTAATTTTGCCATACCATTATATTCAAAAAGTAATTTTCTAACACCCGATAAATTATTTTTGAAACAAAACTTAATAAAACACACCGGAGTGAAAACGGCAAGCGACGAGCTTGACGTTTGCAACTGTCGATGAGCGCCGTTTCGAGTGGAGCGCAAGCGTAACGAGAGAAGCAATCTTTGATTGCACAGGCGCAAAAACCACACCGGAGTGAAAACGGCAAGCGACGAGCTTGACGTTTGCAACTGTCGATGAGCGCCGTTTCGAGTGGAGCGCAA